>JASFIV010000166.1:0-10375 GCA_050122475.1 Desulfobacterales bacterium
CCCGAACCCTCTGACTTACTGGCAAATGACTGCGAAAAGTCGGAATGCTTGATGGAAAGTAAAAAACGGTTCAGATCCCGGTTGGTCTGGGTGACATAGCGGTTCAAAGAAAAAACCTGATAGACGGTGATCAGCCCGAGAAAAATGCTCGCGGCAATAAATTCGGTTTTAAACCAAAAGTAAGCCAGCAGGCCAATTGAGCCACTTAACAACAACACCCGCACAATGCAATTTACTTCAAATCGTCTCATGAAATAGCTTTTATTATTGGATTTAAAACTGATTTTAAAGCCTCAGATCATGCTCGAAGGCAAGGCGCAAGCCGACTCAAAAGTGGAGCATACACGTCAGTATTCGAGCATTTTGAGTCGGCTTGGAACACAGCATTCGGGCATTAGATGGGTTTTAAAATCAGTTTTACAGGCCGTATTTTTCCATGCGCCGATACAGCGAGGTCCGGGTCAATCCCAGTTCCCTGGCGGCATGAGATACATTGCCGGCATGTTTTTTAAGCGCTTTGCGAATCACCGCTTTTTCAACGGCTTCAAGATTATAGCTGTCCAGGATAACCCCTTCAACTTCTTTTTCTGTCGCGGGAAATAAAAAATCAATAGGCTGCAGCATCTGCGTCTCCGCCAGGATCACCGCCCGTTCCAATGTGTGGATGAGTTCACGAATGTTTCCCGGCCAGTGATAACGTTCCAATTTTTTTAATGCCGCTGTGGTTACACCTTTGATGTTTTTTTGATATTTGTTCGAGAATTTACCTAAAAAGTGATTCACCAGCAGCGGAATGTCTTCCTGGCGATCTCGCAAGGGCGGCAAGGAAATTTCAACCGTATTGATCCGATATAACAGATCCTGCCGGAATTCATTTTTCGCAACCATTTCATAGATGGGCATATTGGTGGCGCTTATCAAACGAATATCGATATCCCGGGCAAGATTGGACCCCAACCGGATCACCCTGCGAGCCTCCAGAACGCTCAACAATTTCGCCTGCATGCCGATCGATAAATTGCCGATTTCATCCAGAAACAACGTCCCCCCGGAGGCCAGCTCGAACCGGCCGGGCCGGTCTTCCTTGGCATCGGTAAAAGCGCCTTTCATATGTCCGAACAATTCACTTTCAAACAGGCTCTCAGCGATTGCGCCCATATCCACACTGATAAAGACCTCATCTGCGCGCTCAGAGCGACGGTGAAGCGCCCGTGCCACCAGCTCCTTACCGGTACCATTTTCACCGAGAATCAATATATTGGTATCGGTGAACGCTACTTTTTCAATATGGGCAAAGACCTGTTGCATTTCCGGGCTGACACCGATCATATCCTGATATCGCTGATCAATATCGGCTCTAAGCTGCCGCTGCTGGGAGCGTAGCCGGTCTACCTCGAGTTTTGAATACCGCAAATTCAAAGCAGATGACAGGGTTGCCAGCAGTTTTTCATTTTGCCAGGGTTTTAGCACAAAATCGATGGCGCCGGCCTTTACCGCCTTTACCGCCATATCAACATCTCCGTATGCTGTGATCAATATGACAGCCGCGGAGGGATCCGTCAGTAAGATCTTATCCAACCACAGGAATCCTTCAACCCCGGTGGTGGCATCCATCGTGAAGTTCATGTCCAGCAGGATGACATCGTAATTTTCATTTTTCATTAAAGATGGAATATTTTCAGGGTCTGTTTCAGTATGGACCAATGAAAAATGCTGTTTGAGGAATAAACGGGCCGCCAGCAGCAAATCCTCGTTATCATCGATGATCAGTATTTTTCCAGTATTCTTAACCATCTGAATTTTCCTATCATCCGGGCGTTCAGTCTCAAATATGCAGTGGTCTTTTGCCTGCCGAGAATAAATGCCAGATTCATTCCAATCTTTCGCAATTTTCCAACTATTTTTTTTATGGGTATTGAGACTGTTAAAACATCCGTATTTATTTGTAATAATTTTATATTTATCAATCCGGACCATCCAGCATAAAAAATTTAGCGCTGGCCGGCTGAAGCCCTTTCATATCACAACTGTACGAATCCGTACACCTTATGTAACATAAACGGACACTATTATATTTGGCGTTAATCCAATTTTATGGAAAACGCTCATATATTCCGAGTTTTTTTAATGAATTTATAGAAAATATAACGGTTTACACGCGATGCTGACACCAGTGCCCGTCCGCTGCCATCCTGGCACACCCCTTGCTCCTTTCTATCAAAAAAAATCTATTAAAGATTTAAGACAAAAATCCGGGAGGTCCTATGATCCAGACCAAAAATCTTACAAAGGTTTTTACCACCCAGGAGGTGGAAACCACCGCATTGAACAACGTGAATCTGGAAGTCCAGGAAGGTGAATTTGTGGCTGTGATGGGGCCTTCGGGGTGTGGCAAATCGACTCTGCTTCACATCACCGGAATGCTCGATAATCCCACAAACGGTGAGTATTATTTTATGGGTGAGGAAGTTTCAAAATATCCTGAAAAGAAACGGGCCTATCTGCGCAAGGGCAACATTGGTTTCGTCTTTCAGAGCTTTAACCTCATCGATGAGCTGACCGTTTTTGAAAACATCGAGTTACCTTTGCTGTACCTTGGGATTTCCACGCCTAAGCGTAAAAGGATCGTTAATGAGATGCTGGAACAGCTGGAGCTTATACCCCGCAAAAATCATTTTCCGCAACAAATATCCGGTGGTCAGCAGCAGCGCGTAGCGGTTGCCAGAGCCCTGATCGCTGATCCGAAGGTTATTCTGGCCGATGAGCCTACCGGTAATCTTGATTCCACTCACGGCGACGAAGTGATGAAGCTGCTGGTCGATCTGAATGAAAAAGGCACCACGGTGGTGATGGTCACCCATTCCCCGGCTTACGCAGATTACGCCAACAGGGTGATCCATCTTTTTGATGGTCATGTCGTCACCGAAAACCTGAAAGAAAAATACGACCGCCACATGCGGCCACTGTCGGAAGTTGTGAGTTAACGGTGGCGGGCTGCGCGTTGCGACTTGTTGGTTCCGAGTTTCGTGATTCAGACTGCCAGACACCAGAAGCCAGCAGCCAGAGACCCATAATAATCAACCCTTAACGCGAAAAACTGAACACCTAACACAATCTTAACAAGGTGAAACATAGAAATTTATGTTTTCAAACTTTTTCATATTCGCATTCAGATTGATGCGCAGAGATAAGCTACACAGCATCATCAATACGATCGGTCTGTCAATCGGCATCGCCTGCGCCATCATCATCATGATGTATTTGAAAAATGAACTGACTTACGACCGGCACCATGAAAATGCCGACCGCGTCTATCGACTGGGCATAAATATCACCATGGGCAATCAATCCGCAGGCTATGCACTGGCATCCTGGTCGATCGGAAATCGCTTAAAAAATGAATATTCGGAAATCGAGGCGTATGCCAGGGTCAGGCCTTATTCCGGTGTTTTGTTTAAATTCGAAGAAAAAGTGTTTTTTGAAGATGAGATTGCGCTGGCCGATCCGAGTGTATTCAAGTTATTTTCTTTCAAATTTATATACGGAAATCCGGCCACCTGCCTGAAAGAGCCGGGCAACCTTGTTCTGACCGAAACCCTGGCCCGCAAATACTTTGGGGATCGAAATCCAATCGGTAAAATCGTTCAGCTGGCCAACAAATACGATTGTGATGTCACTGCCGTGATCGAAGATATGCCGTCAAACTCGCACATGCGGCTAAATGCCATGGTTGCCATGGCGAGTTTATCGGTTATTGCCCCTGATGTGGATTTTTTAAATCTGCAGCTCATGGAAGCAGACTGTTTTACCTTCTTACTGGTCAAAGAGGGGTTTTCGCTGAAAAATTTCATGGAAAAATTCAAATCTTTTCGTGAAAAGTACATCGCAGCAGAAGAAAAAAAATTTCGCCAGAAATATGATCCAATTTTTCAGAAACTGCCTGACATTCATTATGGCCCCAAACTCAGATTTGATTATCCGACGGGCAACAATGCTTATGTATACGCCTTTT
Source organism: Desulfobacterales bacterium (assembly GCA_050122475.1). Taxonomy (GTDB): domain Bacteria; phylum Desulfobacterota; class Desulfobacteria; order Desulfobacterales; family JAHEIW01; genus JAHEIW01. The sequence goes on from JASFIV010000166.1 coordinate 4,013, forward strand.
TTACCATCGGCCTTTTCATCCTGACCCTGGCTAGCATTAATTATATCAATCTGGCGACTGCGCGGGCCATGATCAGGGCCAGAGAAATCGGAATAAAAAAAATTCTCGGAGCCGACAAACATCACCTCGTTTTTCAGCTGCTGGCCGAGTCGTTGATCGCCGCATTGATTGCTCTCCTGATTGCCATGGCTTTGGTCGAGTTGATGACAACGTTCCCATTTTTCAACCAGCTGTTGAATGGGTCCCTGAAACTGGACCTGTTTAATGACCCCTTCTTTCTTTACGGCATTCTGGGAATGTGGCTTTTTGTCGGTCTTTTTTCAGGTCTTTACCCGGCGCTTTATTTTTCCGCCATTCAGCCGGTAAAAGCGCTGGGCGGCAGCCTCAAGTACGCTAAAAACGAGCCCCTGATTCGCCGATCACTGGTGACGTTTCAATTTATCATTTCTATGGCTGTGGCCGTCTTCGCCCTGTTTATGAACGACCAGATCGACTATATGCGCAACCGGCATACGGGCTTTGAAAAAGAAAATGTGGTCTCCATCAAGCTTCACGATGATGCGAACTTTGACAAGCTTCCCGGCATATTGACTGAATTGAGCCGTCATCCGGATATCATTTCGGTAACAACCGCCCATACCAGGCCCGGCATGGCCTGGACGGCCTTGATTAGTGTTGAAGGCAAAAATGGCATGGAGGAGCACAATTTCTATCGGTTTTTGGTGAATTATGATTTCCTCCGGACACTGGATATTGACCTGCTGGAAGGCAGGGACTTTGATGAAAATCGGCCATCGGACAAAAGCAATGCCGTTATCGTGAATGAAACATTTGTCAAATATATGGGGTGGGATCATCCACTTGGCAAGCGGCTCACAAAAGGGCTACCGGACAAACCCAATTTCAGCGGTGAAGTTATCGGTGTCGTCAAAGATTTTAATTTCCATTCCCTTCATCATAAAATCGAGCCCATGTGGATGAGTTTGCAACAAAAAGTCGGCGGCAGCATGATCCTGCGAATAAACGGGGAACGTCTTACGCAGATCATGGACGTTCTGAAGGAATACTGGAAGCAGATTCACCCCGACTACCCCTTTGTTTATACGTTTCTCGATAAGGAATTTGACCGCTTCTATGATGCCGATCGAAAGCAAAAACAGCTCATCAGTATTTTTTCATTCATGTGCATCGTCATTTCATGCCTGGGCTTGCTGGGCCTCACCTCATTTAATACCTCCCGCAGAATCAAGGAAGTCGCTATTCGCAAAATTCACGGGGCTTCAGCCGCAGCAATCGTTTTAATGCTTTTCAAGGAGATCCTCTATCTAATGGCCATGGCTTGCATTCTGGCAGTCCCGCTGACACTCGCGCTCATCCATATGTGGCTGCAGAACTTTGCCTATCGAACAGATATACATATCTTCACATTTTTTGTAACCGCAATGGCAGCCGTATGCATCGCGTTTTTAACCGCCGGCTATCACTGCATTCGTGTGGCCCGGGCAAGCCCGGTTGAATCACTACGGTATGAGTGAGGAAAGTGACTAATATGATCTAAAGTGATCATAAATGCCAAAAATTAAACAAACCTTATTAAATTTTGCAATCCAAAATCTAAAATGAGCATAATTTGCAACTACTTCAAAATCGCTTTTCGCAACATCCGGCGACAAAAGCTGTACACAATTATCAACGTCAGTGCTCTGGCATTCGGAGTGGCGACCAGCATTTTGATTCTTCTTTTCGTATATCAAGAATTGACGACCGATAAGTTACACAAAAATGCGGATCAGATCTACCGCGTTTATTCTATCCTGGGAGAAAAGGGAAAAAAACTGCCCGCAGCGCTGACACCCTCAGCGCTGGCGGAAACACTGAAAAAAGACTATCCCGAAGTATCCGATGCCGTATGTGTGGCACGCGTCGGTGGCAATTTGATTCAATACCGGGATCAATGGATTACTGCAGAGACAATATACTATACCGATCCCTCATTCTTCGATATCTTCTCTTTTACATTTTTGCAGGGCAGCCGGACGGAAGCGCTAATTGATCCAGACACAATTGTGCTTACCGAAAGCCTTGCAAAAAGAATCTTCAAACAGGAAAATCCGGTCGGCAAAAGGCTGCATGTCAGAGAATTGGGCGATCTTAATGTATCTGGCGTGATAAAGGATCAACAAAATACCCATTTGCGCATAGTAACAGGTGCGATTTTGCCGTTTGGCGCTTTCAAAAAACCGAGACCCATAAGGGGCCCATGGCAACATTTTAACTACACCACCTATGTTATGCTGCAAAAGAGCGCTGAACCCGAAGCGGTCAACCAAAAACTGGCTGATTACCCTAAAAAGATTTATGGCCCTGATTTTAAAGCCCAGTTTCAACTGCAGCCGATAAAAGCGATTTGGTTGCACTCACATTTGGCTTACGATTTTCTAAAAGCACCTTATGATATCCGCGTTATCTATTTAATCCTCACCGTAGCCGCTTTTCTTCTGATAACGGCCAGATTTAATTATGTAAATCTGGCCATCGCCCAATCTGAAAACCGGATCGCGGAAGCGGGACTGCACAAGGTGATGGGCGCCAGTAAAATGCAGGTTATCTTAAAATATTTGATCGAGGTGGCTCTTCTGATCTGTATTGCGCTTGCTTGTGCGATCATATTGGCCGAAATTTTCCTGCCCGGGTTTAATCAATTAATCGAAATAAAAGAATTAAGCTTATTTGAGGCTAAAAGCACGATACCGCTTGCGGTTTTTCTTATGATCTTCGGTCTTTTCCTTATCATTTCAGGCACCTACCCTGCTCTTTTTATTTCTTCCCTGCAACCGGCTGACATCATCAGGCGTCAGATGACTGCAACACCGAAAAGGACCCTGCTGCGCAAAGGTCTGGTAACCACTCAATTTGCGATATCGATTATGCTTATGATTGCCACCTTTAGCGTGTATGCACAATTGAAATATATGGTGACCAAAGACCTGGGGTACAACCCGCAAAACCTGCTCTACCTGCCCATGTCCGAAAAAATCAGACAGGCATACGGCTCGCTTAAGGAAAACTTTTTACAGCACGAAGGAATATCGCATGTAACCGCCGTACTGAATCTTCCAAACTGGCGGGGGCCCTCAGAAGAGCTGTCACAATGGGAAGGCAATACAACCGACAAAAGGTTCCGGATGTATCATGGATCCGTGGGTGATGATTTCATTGATACGTTTCAAATACAGATCCTGCGGGGCACAAACTTTTCACCAAAGACCTCGCCACAACCAGCTGGTTTGCTTGTGAATGAGGAAGCTGTCCGGCAGATGGGGCTCAAGGAGCCGATTGGAAAGCGGTTGACCATGTGGAACCACGACGGTCGTATCATCGGCGTCGTAAAAAATTTTCACTTCAACAATGTGAAATATGAATTAGAACCTCTGGTCCTTAAAATGGCTCCCGAAGAAACCAGATTACTTGTCCTCAGAATTTTGCCAGGAAATGTAAAGGAAATCTTATCGTTTATCACAGACAATTTACAGCGTGTCGATCCGGATTATGCTTTCGAGCCTGAGTTCCTGACCGAAGCGTTGAACCAAATGTACGCTTTGGAGCTAAAGATGACGCATTTGTTCATATACAGCGCTTTTTTAGCCATATTGATTTCCTGTCTGGGGTTGTTTGGTCTGTCTGCTTATACAACGGTAAAGCGAACCAAAGAGATCGCCATTCGCAAAGCCTGCGGCGCAACTACACTACGAATTGTCATGATGTTATCCCTTGAGTTCATTAAAATGGTGCTGGTCAGCAATCTGATTGCCTGGCCGCTTTCCTATTTTGCCCTGAATTACTGGCTGAGGAATTATGCCTATCACTTAACGCTTACGGCAACACCGTTTCTTGCATCTACTGCGCTGGCTCTCATAATTGCCTTACTGACGGTCGGCTTTCAGGCCATGAAGGCCGCACGGGCCAATCCGGTAGACTCATTACGATATGAGTAAGATTAGTGTTTAGTGAATTGAAAGCATTATAAACATTCAACATTTACCTTGAGCCCTACTCTATGTTTTCCAGCTACTTAAAGACCGCTTTGCGCAACATCCGGCGGCAAAAGCTCTACGCTATTGTCAACATTATCGGTCTGTCCATAGGAATGGCATGCACGATTCTGACTTTGCGTTGGGTACAATATGAATTGAGCTTTGATCGTTACCATGAGAAAGCCGATCGAATCTATAGACTTGCGACAGAAATGGATCTGGGAAATATGCGGGGCCGCTACGCTGTCAGCAACTATATCGCCGGTAAAACGCTGGCAAGAGATTATCCCGAAGTTGAAAAATCTGTCCGCTTTCAAAGAGTTCCTTTCAAACTGCTGTTTCAATATAAAGACATACAGTTTTATGAAGACAATATCTCAATAGCAGATAATACCGTGTTTGATATTTTTACGTTTCCCTTAATCAAAGGAGATCCTCAAAACGCCCTCAATAGCGCTTTTTCGGTTGTCATCACTGAAGATCTGGCACAAAAATATTTCGGTAATAAGGACCCCATTGGAAGTATTATCAGAGCAAACAATGATGTTGACCTTACTGTCACAGGGGTTATGCAAAATGTCCCTCGCAATTCCCATTTCATATTTGATGCGCTGGTTTCCTTTGAAATCCTGCGACATGTCTATGACAACTACCAGAAAGAAATTGAAGAAGATTGGATGGATCATGACAACTTTACCTATCTGCTTCTTCGAGAGGACTATGATTATAGAGATCTTGAAAATAAATTCCCGGCTTTCATCGAAAAATACATGGGCACGACGCTGGAAGCCATTGGCGGAAAAGTTGAATATTTCCTCCAACCTCTGACTCAAATTCATTTGGAATCAAAACTGGAGATTGACACCAATAACACCGACATAGTTTATGTTTTCGCGTTTAGCATGATCGCCATTTTTGTGCTCTGTATTGCCTGCATCAATTTTACAAATCTTTCAACAGGGCGTTCAGTGAGCAGGGCGAAGGAGGTGGGGGTAAGAAAGGCACAGGGTGCTCAACGCAGCAATTTGATCCATCAATTTTTCTGTGAAGCTTTTCTGTGGAGCTGTGTCTCTTTTGCCGGCGCGTTGGCTTTAGTGGAAATCGCCTTGCCGCTTTTTCATTGGCTTAGCGGAATAGATTTAAGTTCTATTTCTCTTTTTAAGCCCTGGTTTATTTTGGGGTGCCTGGGATTGGTATTGTTTGTTGCTTTTGTGGCAGGCATTTATCCTGCTGTTTATCTTTCAGGCTTTCAGACCATACAGGTCTTAACCGGTCGCTTAAAGACCGGTCCTACCGGTTCCCCTTTCCGAAACACACTGGTCGTCGGCCAATTCACCATTTCTATCGGCTTGATCATCGTCTCTGCCATTATTTTTGCACAGATACATTATATGAAAAATGAAAGGCTTGGTTTCAATAAAAAACAGATTGTCGTCCTTCGTATGGTCGGCGATTCTTTTGAAAAATCAATTCCGACGATCAAGACAGAATTATCATCTTATTCCGGTGTTATTGATGTGACCGCTTCATCTCGGGTCCCGGGGTGGTTTTCCGGCTGGCATGCTTTTGTTCCACAAGGATATCGCCTTGACCAGACCCAGATTATGGCCAGCATAAGCATAGACCCGGACTTTATTCCAATGATGGGCATTCAAATTGTGGATGGCCGCAATTTTTCAGATGATATCATCGAAGACCAAGCTGAGTCTATTCTCATTAATGAAGAAGCCGCAAGGCGATTTGGCTGGAAAGACCCTGTTGGTAAAACCATACGGAACTTACTAAACGAGACAAACAAAAAGGTAATCGGCGTTGTGTCAAATTTTCATTTAAGATCCTTGCACCAGAAAATAATGCCACTCTACATTGACTATAATCCAGCGATGCACGGTTATGTGTCGATTAAAATAAAGCCGCATGATATTTCGAAGACTTTGCATTTCTTGAGAAAAAAATGGGCGCAAATCACTCCAGCCAAAACTTTCGATTATTTTTTTCTTGATGAAGCCTTCGACAAACAATACCGCAATGATGAAAAGCTGGGTATCATATTGTCCAATTTTTCGGTTCTGGCGATGTTGATCGCTTGTCTGGGCTTGTTCGGGCTGGCGTCTTTCACTGTTGAAAAACGCACCAAGGAAATCGGCATTCGCAAAGCACTGGGCGCATCCGTATTTAGTATTATTTTGCTCCTTCTAAAAGAATTCACAAAATTAATTCTGCTTGCCAACGTCATTGCATGGCCGATTGCCTATTTTACTATGAATCGATGGCTGCAGAACTACGCCTATCGAATTGAGATCGGCTTAAGCGCCTTTGTTCTGGCAGG
>JASFIV010000167.1:0-10374 GCA_050122475.1 Desulfobacterales bacterium
TCATAGATCTCTTTGGGATAAGAGACTTTCATACGGCTGAATTTCATCAATTTTTTCGCGTGGTAATGGTAGTCGCTACCTCTTTTGATGCCGGGTGCATGCGTTACTTTCTCGGCAATCAACATAATTCCCGGATTAGTGGTAACAGCCGCCCCGGGTGGATGTTCATAAGCAGTTAACAGATTAATGCTTTGGAGATCTGCAGCTTTAATGGCGGCCTTTAAACTTTTATTCTCCCCGGCGACAATTTCACCGCCCCGCTTCATTATTTCCAGTCGGGATTCCAGATCCAGAACATGCCAGGAATCCGGGATGTTGAGCATCAGATCAAAAAAGGTATTGGTGTAGTTGCCGGCCTCAAACGTTCCGAAATCAATCGCTTTTTTATCGCTGCAAGCGACCACCAAAACGCTTGAAAATAACCAAGCGACGATCATCAATTGTCGCGCCATTTTCATTCGGCGTTGGCCCTCACTAAGATTTTGTTATAGCTCTAAAAATTTAGAAATGGATTTGCTAAGTCACATATATTATATCGGAAATCGGGCTGCGTAGCAATTTTTTCTGCCCAAATTTCCTTATCCAGGCGTAACCTATCAGAAAATTATCATAATCGGAATGCTGGTTCGAGGCTTAATAAAAGCCCCGTCTTTTGAGCGAATTTAGTTTGATTTAAATAATTGTCAAAAAGTGTTATGACATGAAAAAGTTAAAGCCGAGACGATTTATTAGGAGGTCACCATGGAAGTGTCAAACTGGCAGGACTGCGAAGATGTTCAGATAAAAAAATTCCCCTATCGGGGTCAGCAACTAGATGTCAAAGGCATTAGCATACGCTGGCTTTCAAAGCACGGTGATGATGGCAGCGGATATCCTGATTACGGTTTGCGGTTTTTTACCGCCCAACCCGGTGGTGAGATCCCCATCCATAATCATTTTTATCACCAGACCATGTACATCCTCAGCGGTCGCTTCGAATGTTACCAGTATGATCCTAAAACGGATGAAGTTGTTAAAAAATCGGTTTGCGGTGCCGGCGATGTGATCTATGTGCCCAGTTTAGAGCCCCATGGCATGAAAAACAATAGCGATACAGAGAAGGCCACGTTTCTGTGCTGTATCTGCAATGTTTATGACAAAGAGGAAGTTTAGCGGCAAGGTGTTCCTGCAGATGGGAGCCGGCCCTTATCGGTCAGGTAAGATACTGTAAAACGATGCCCGTTCGGCTGGGCAAATAAAGGCTTAAAAAATGGGTCTTTTCCCGGGTGCCTTTTCTCAGCAGGGTCAAGTGCTCCTGGCCGATCTGCAGACGGCCATGGCCACCGTATGGGGGATCGTCACTGGAAAGCAGCATACGGTAGGCGCCCGCTGGCGCTTCAATGCGGTAGTCTGGGTAGGACTGTTGGGGGTGAAAGTTAAAAGCAAACAACAGGTCGGCGCGCTTAAATACGATAATTTTGTTGTCGTCGTATTCGTAGAGCAGACGCAGGTCGTCGCTGTCCAGCAGATGGTGGGATGAGACCATCTCGATCATATCGCGGTCAAAGCAAGCCAGAAATTGATATTTTAAATGCGGGTCGTCGACGAGGTGCCATTGACGGCGGGCGTAATGATATGACCAATTGTTGCCTTCCCGGGGAAAATCAATCCATTCCGGATGCCCGAATTCGTTACCCATGAAATTTAAATAACCGTTACCGGCCGTCGTCAGGGTGATCAACCGGATCATTTTTTGCAGTGCCAGGCCGCGGTCGACTTTCAAATTTTCAAAACCCACATGCATGTGATCGTACATATCGGCGCCGATCAAGCGGAAAATGATAGATTGATCCCCGACCATGGCTTGGTCGTGGGATTCCGCATAGCTGATGGTTTTTTCATCGCTGCGCCGATTGGTGAGCTCGTACCACAGGTGATCAATCGGCCAATCCTCATCAGGCACTTCCTTGATCAATTTGATCCACAAATCCGGAACGCCCATGGCAAAACGAAAATCAAATCCAAAGCCGCCGTTTTCAGCCGCAGCTGCCAGTCCCGGCATCCCGCTGACATCCTCGGCAATTGAGATGGCATCCGTGCGGATCGCGTGAATAACTTCATTGGCCAGCGCCAGATAGACGAGTGCATCTTCATCAACCTGTTCATTGAAATAATCATCATAGGATGTAAAGGCCTTACTCAGGCCGTGGTGCAGATAAAGCATGCTGGTGATCCCATCGAAACGAAATCCATCCAGTTGATATTCATCCAGCCAGAAGCGACAGTTGGACAGCAGAAAATGCAGCACCTGATGCTTCCCGTAATCAAAGCAGCGCGAGTCCCACAGCTCGTGGCGTCCCCGCGGACCCTTGTGAAAATACTGATACAGTGTACCGTCAAAGCGACTGATGCCTTCCACTTCGTTCGAGACGGCATGCGAATGAATCAGATCGATAATGACAGCCAGCCCGGATGCATGGGCTTCATCGATGAGTGCCTTCAAGTCTTCGGGGGTGCCGAATCGTGAAGATGCGGCAAAGAAGCTGGACACCTGGTAGCCGAATGATCCGTAATAGGGGTGCTCCGGAATGGCCATGATCTGAAGCGTATTGTATCCGGAGGCAGCCACCCGGGGCAGGATGTGTTCGGTAAATTCAAAATACGATCCGATCTTGCCCTCTTCCTGAGCCATGCCGATGTGAACTTCATAAATCAGGGGCGCCTTAAAAGACCGTTTGAAATTCTTGTGCTGCCATTTGTAGGGAAATTCGGGGCGCCAAACCTGGGCGTTGAAAATAAGCGATTGGGGATCCTGGACCACACGCCGGGCATAAGCCGGAATGCGGTCTCCCTGGCCGCCGGGCCAGTGGAGGCGCAGACGGTAAAAATCAGTGTGCTGAAGCCTCCCGGCGGGCAGGTGGATTTCCCAGACGCCGTCCTGGCAGGGTTGAAGAGCAAATTCTTCTTTTTCCTGCCACCCGGTCATATCACCAATCAAAAACATGGCAGTGGCGTTGGGGGCCCACTCGCGAAAAACCCAATGATCATCTTTAAAATGCAGACCAAAATATTCGTGTCCGGAAGCAAAGTCTGCCAGAGATGGGTACCTGCCGGTCAGCCGCCGCCGGGTTTGGGCAATTTTCTTCAGGCGCCGGTAAATGATGTCCTGATAAGGTTTTAAATAGGGGTCGCTTTTCAATAGACGCTCGAGCGCCAGTTTGATCTGATCTTGCTGTCGACCATCTGGTTCGTTTGTAGTCATCTGAAAAACTCCGGTTGAATATCGCCGATCGTTTTCTCACCACGAAAAACACGAAGATCACGAAGGTCAGTTAGTATAAACTTAAAGTCTCTCTTCGTGTCCTTCGTGCGCTTCGTGGCTAAAAGAACTTAACTTGGTTTTTCTTCATAACCGTATAATGCTTTTACGTTTACGAATTGAAACGGGCTTTGCAAGCATCCGGGTTGGGCGTGTTCTCAAGGATCAGCGGGCGCTCGAGCATCCGTTCGTAAAGCGTGATGTATTCGCGTGCCGTACGGGCGTGGGTAAAGGTTTCGGCACTTTCTTTCATAATGCGCCTGATTTGTTGATTTTTGATGGTTTTCGGCTGGTTGTAAAAATTCATGGCCTGCTCGATGGCCCAAAAAAGGCCGCTGGAATCGAAGGTCTTAAACAGAAAACCGTTTCCCCGGTCCTCGATGGGGTCCAGGTCAACAATGGTATCGTGAATCCCGCCGGTGTCGTGAGCAACCGGCAGGGCACCGTAAATAGGCGCGATCATCTGTGGCAGTCCGCAGGGCTCAAAACTTGAGGGCATCAAAATGAAATCGGCAGCGCCGTATGCCAGGTGCTCCAGACGAAAATCAAAATCGCAGATGGCGACGCGTTTTTCAATTTTATGAAAATCGATTATATCCCGGAACACGCGCTGATAATCACCATTGGCCACAAAGATAAATTGCAAATTCTGTTGCCAATAGGTTGAAAGGATCTTGTACATGATCTCAGCCAGCAAGTTGCAGCCCTTTTGAACCGGATCCAGGCGCGAGGGCCAGAAAAATACCGGAGCCTCATCATCCTGGATCAGCCCCAATTTTTTTTGCAGAAATACTTTATTGGCTTTTTTGCCGGAAACAAAATTTTTGGGGCTGTAATTCTGTACCAGTTCCTTGTCTGTGGCAGGGTCAAAGGAAGGATCGGGCGCATTGAGTATACCCGCGGCGCAATCGGCCCTTACTTTATTGGCCAGTTCCTGTTTGAGCGGGGGGTAGACAAAATCATGGCGTCCGTTGATGACTTCCGTTAAAAAATTGGGGCTGACCACATTCACAAAGTGGGCGGCAAATACGCCGCTGGTCAACAAATCCACCGGATTGGTTTCGCGGGCTTCTTCATAATGATTGGCCATAAATTCAAAATATAAATTTTGCCAGAAATAAGCAGCATCAATACCACGGTCTTCAATATACGCCAGGGTGGTTTTGACCGTATGTACATTGTGAATGGTGAAAAGACAGGGGATGCCCATCTGTCGGGCCATGGCCGGAACCAGCCCGGTCATCCAGTCGTTACAGTGGATCAAATCAGGCTGGACGCGCGGAACGATGTTGTTGATAACTTCCCGCTGAAACGCCAGTGCCAGCTTGATATTTTCCTCACCATAGGCAGAATAAACGCGATTAATATAATAGAAGGCGCGATCCTCGGCCAGGTGGATACGGTCATCGGGCATTTTTCTGCGGATCGTCCGAAATTCCTTTCTGAGAACCGGTGCCAGGCCGTCGCTGAAAATAGCGCGATAGTCCGGGATGGCCACATGAACGTCAGCGCCCTGCTCAAACAAGGCTGTCACCAGCGCAGCCGACACATCGGCCAGCCCGCCGGCTTTGGCCGTAAAAAACGAGGCCAATCCGCCCATGCGGTCCGGCAGGTAGGTCACTTCGGGGGTCACGATCAGGACCCGCGGGTTGCACGGCACATCTACCATTTAAATGGCACCTTTCTCTTACTTGTTTTCAATTGAGTATAAACGCTTCTTTAGGAAAAATCCGCAATCCGCAATCTAAAATCCAAAATCGTCTTTAGGCCCAAGTCAAAAGCCCGGGGGTCGATTTTACGCGACTATCACCCCGGGGCGCTACGCGTACCGTAAATCCGAAGCGGCCCGAACTCTGACAGTCTAAAGAGCAACCATAAAGGTATTGCCCATTGCCTTTGTCTTCCAGTACGCGCATCGGTTCTGATTTGCTGGAATCCAGATCCTCTAAAGATTTCATCTGGCCGTAGTAAAGCTCGACATCGACCTCATCGGGTTTGAGTTCGGCCAGATTGACTTCCGACGTGATTTCAAATTTTTCACCCACCCGGCAGGGGCCATGGGCGTGTCTGACCGGTGAGCTGATTTCGATATGTTGCCAAAGCGAACGCAGTCGGCTTATCTGGGCGGTCAGCTTTTTTGCTTCCGCGGACTTGTTGGCCAACAACTCCTCATAGCGTTTGGCAGCCGGGATATAGAATCGGTTTTCATAATCGGCCACCATGCGAATGCTGCAAAACATCTCCATCGCCATTTTCATCGACGCTTTCATCATTTTTAACCAGTTGCCGGGGAGGTCGCCGTTTTTACGATCATAGAAAGCAGGGATCACTTCGTTTTCTAAGACATTATAAAGCGCCTGGCTTTCGACAGCATCCTGGTAGTCGCGATCCTCGTATTCCTCGCCGTTTCCGATGCGCCAGCCTCTTTCCTCGGTATATCCTTCACACCACCATCCGTCGAGAATACTGACATTTAACACCCCGTTGATGGCGGCTTTCATTCCGGATGTGCCGCAGGCTTCCAGCGGTCGCCGGGGCGTATTCAGCCATATATCGGCGCCCTGCAGCAGATGCCGGGCCAGATGCATATCGTAGTCCTCCAGAAAAACAATTCGATCCCGAAGCTCTATTTTACTGGCAAAGTGAAAAAGTTTTTTGATGAGATCCTTGCCCTCGTCGTCTTTCGGGTGGGCCTTGCCAGCGAAGATAAACTGGACCGGATAGTTTTGCGAGTTTACGATCGCTTCCAGACGCTGTGGATCCTGAAACAACAAATAGGCGCGTTTATAGGTTGCAAACCGTCGGGCAAAAGCGATGGTCAGCACATTGGGGTCCAATGCTGATTCAAGGGCCTCAATCACATTGCGCGGTGCGTTGCGGCGCGCATACTGTTTGACCAGCTGCTCCCGACAGGTCCTCACCAGACGGGAGCGGTTCATCTCATGGCTGCGCCATAGTTCCTCATCGTAAATATCGTCTATGTGCTTAATATTTTCGGGTTTACGGGAGCTCATATACCAATCCGGCCCCAGATAACGCCCAAATAGATTGGCAAATTCCTGTGAAATGAATGAGGAAATATGAATGCCGTTGGTGATATGGGATATGGGGACTTCTTCAACCGGTCGATACGGCCAGACATGCGACCACATGCGCCGGGCCACAGAGCCGTGCAGGCGGCTGACACCGTTACAATGCGATGCCAGATGCAATCCCAGGATAAACATGGACAATGGTGCGCTGGCAGGAGATCCGGCGGTTTGTCCCCAGGACAATATTTCAGTCGCCGAGGTTCCCAATTTTTCTTCCAGTGGCTTTAAAAACGGCAGCACGTGTTCGGCCGGAAATTCATCATGCCCCGCGGCTACCGGTGTATGGGTGGTAAAGACCGTTGTGCGCGGTACGATCTCAAGGGCGGTTTTAAGATTGATCTTCTGCTCGGCCATTATTTGGGCCAGGCGTTCCAGACTGGCAAAGGCAGAGTGCCCCTCGTTCATATGCAAAACCTTAACCTGCACGTTCATTTTTTCCAGCGCCCGCATTCCACCGATTCCCAGCAACACCTCCTGGGCCAGACGCGTTTTCTGATCTCCGGCATAAAGTCTGGATGTCATCTCACGGTACGGCAGGGGATTTTCAAGAATATTGGTGTCCAGCAGGTAAAGAGGGATGCGGCCGATCATCATTTTCCAGACGACCGCCTGGATGGGGCCTTCCGGCCCGATCACTGATACGCGTAATTCGTTATTGTCGGCGTCTCGCACTCGATCGACCGGAAGATCATAAATATCGGTTTCCGGATAAGATTCCTGCTGCCAGCCGTCCGGATTGAGATACTGGCGAAAATAGCCACGGCGATACATGAGCCCCACACCGATCAGTGGAAGATTCAAATTAGAGGCCGATTTCAAATGATCGCCGGCCAAAATGCCAAGGCCGCCGGCAAACAGCGGCAGGCTTTCATGAATGCCAAATTCCATGGAAAAATAGGCAACCGTATCCCCGGGCATCAGGGCCGGCTGGGCGCGTTCAGCCGAATCCAGAACCCGGCTTTGAAATTGCTCTTCCACGCCGCTTAAGTGGGCAAGAAAGCCTTTGTCTTTTGATAGTTTTTCAAAGCGATTCTGTGGAATTTTCGATAAAAAGAAAATCGGATTGCGGCTGGCCTCAACCCAAAGGGGTGGATCCATACGCCGAAAAAGTTCGATGGCGTCCTTATTCCAGCACCACCACATGTTGTGCGAGAGGGTTTCGAGAAATTGAAGCGGTTTCGGTATATTGGGAACCACCTGAAACGTTTGAAAATTTTTCATCTGATGCGAATCCTTAATATGTTATGCGGCTGACATCGCCGCCCAACGTTCTTTGCATGCAAGTAAGACCTGCAACTGAATTACAGAAGAATAAAGCTTAACGCCTGAAAAATCAATATATCAAAAAATATTTGAGACGCTCAATTTAGAAAAGCTTAAGCCAAACCCGTAGCAATTCGCTTGCACCCCACGCCTGCGCATCACATCCGCCCGGCGTGTGTGGATAATCGCCGTCTAAAATTTCCGGAATATGACCCAGACAGCCGTGCTCTAAAAGGTGAGCGCCGCTGGATAGCCAGGCCAAAGCTGTCGCTTTGCCTTCTTCTCCGTAGGTTATGGCCCATGCTTCACAAAAAGAAGGAAACGGCCAGGTCCAGGCCGTGCCGTTATGGTAGGCGGGCTTGCGCCGGGTGTCTTCATCGCCTTCATATTTTCCCCAGTAGGGCTTGCGGGGATCATTGATCAGGGCGCCCTGGTGAATGATTTTTATCTCATGCTGCACCGGCCGGTCGGCCAGGCTACGAATGGCACCCGGCACCAGAAGCGTTTCACAGGCAGCCAGAATATCCCGGCACTTGTCCTTATCCGTAATGGCACCCAGGGTGATGGCCAGAAGCTGGTTGGGTCGCAGGGCGTCGTCGGCGATGGCATCCCGGGCCGCTTGGCCGGGAGTGGCGTGCAGACAATCGGATAAAAATGCGAATTCCGGCTGCCAGAAATACTTCAGGATCGAGTGTTGAACCTGTCGGGCCAGTTGTTGCCAATTCGAGCGGGATTCAACCGAATCGATTTCAGCCAAAAAGCTCAGGGCTGCATACCATAAGGCCTGGATTTCGATCGGGTAGCCCTGACGGGGCGTACTGGCCGGGTGGTTGGTGTCCATCCAGCTGAAATGGGTTGGGCTGAAAATCAATCCCGATTCCGGGTCCATGTGCACGCCGTTGGGTGCACCCTTTTTCAGGGATCGGCCGATGGAAAGCAGGATCTGGCGCATGTTGCGTCCGCCACAATCGATTGCCAGCAATGTGTCATCATTCTTTGCCCCGACCCAGTCAGCGCTGGCGATTAGCAGCCAAAGCGGCGCGTCGGAAGTACTGCGGTTGGCGTCATTTTCGGCCTGAATCATGTTTGGCAGGGAACCTTTTTTCTCAAAACGCGCAAATTGGGTGAGAATATCGCGGGCCTGCGCCGCTTTTCCGGCGGCCACCAGCCCGCGCACAAAAATTAAAGCATCCCGCCCCCAATCCAGAAACCAGGGATAACCGGCAATAACGGACTGCAAATTACCCCGCCTGACGACATAATGGTCCAGGTTGTGTTTGAGAAGTTCGCTGGCAGCTATGTGGGTATTCTCTTCTTCTGCCATTGCCGACATGGAATCCGCAGCAGACGCGCCTGCTTTCGCGATATCGTGTTCCTTACCGGCGGTGGCCCTCAGGGTTACGGACTGATTGCCTTCGACATAAACCGACAAATAACCCGGGCTGAACAGATCCGACTCCGGATCATGGCCCCGGCGGGCATCCTGCCGGCGATGGATCATATAAAGCCATTCCAGTTCCGGTACAAAGACGGCCTCATCCATCTGGATGCGGAGTTGATGATCGGCATCCGGCGCAAAATCGAAGCCATTGGAAAAAGCACCCACGGCCTGCGGCCACTGATCTTCAGGGCCCTGATAGGCCTTGGTGACGGTATGAAAGCTGCGGCTTTCAATATCCGGCCGCAAGATGATTTCAACCGGTTCCGAATCCGCCAGTCGTTGCGGCTGATCTTCGGCCGGATGACGAAAAAAGTGCAATACGACCGAATTTTGGCCCGCAAGCATTGCTATGCGGACGGTCAGCAAAACATGTTCACCCTGACCGGTGGGAACATGATATTGCCAGGATCCGCTGCCATCTGTAGATGTCTTGAATTTTTCGAGGCAATCCAGGTTCAGGGCCTGTGAATACCCCTGATATACCACCCAGGCCCGACAGCGGCTGAACATCATCCAGCGATCTTCAGGAACATCCGGATGAAGGTTGGCGGCCAGCAGCCCGTCGTAGCGGCTGTTCAGCTCGCTCCAGGCGACCGGGCTGTGCAGCATTGCCCCGCGCCCGTTGGTCGCCAGCAAGGTAAACGCTTCGTTCAGCAAGTCTGAATGATTAAACACCTGCTTGATACGCAGATCTTTGACACCGGGCAGAAACAGCACATGGCCTTCTGCATGGCGACAGCCGGAAGGCTGCGCTTGATCGTAAACCGACAATGACAGGGTACAGCGTTGCATGGTTTGCGGAACCGCCGGCGGTGAGAATAACACAAAATGATTTTCATCGACGGTCGGCAGGCTGTCCTCCGTAGCGAGCGTCCGGTCCCCATCGGCCAAGCGGGCCCGGAAAGAGCGATCAGCGCGTATGAGCAAAAAATGATCCGGCGGAATCATGACTTCGCGCCGCAAATCCTGCGGCCATTGCCAGGTGATGACCCGCGGCGGCCCACCGTTGGAAACCTGCTGTTGGCAAAACGCCAGCGGATCTTTTTTTAGCTGATGCACCGCTTGTGAGCGATCAAAATGGGTGAATTGATCCATACCCCGATAAAAGGAAACGACCTCCAGCGCTTTGGCCGACAGGCGCTGATATTCAATGCGCTCAGGCAGTGCAAAAGGTTGTTCAGGATACTGGCCGGCTTGCCGCAATTCATCTGCCTGTGTTGAAAGACAAAGCACCTGGCCGAGTTCCAGCTGAAGCGTATGTAAGCCATCGGATTTGGCAG
>JASFIV010000168.1:0-10234 GCA_050122475.1 Desulfobacterales bacterium
TTCTTGGAGATCCTGTGTTTGCCTTGCCGGTTTTCGATCTGAACTTTCATTCTTCGATTTCCATTTGTCATAACCATTTCCGGCTGTGCGGCCTTCACTATATTCGATGCGGTGATGATGGATGCCGTATAATATTTTATTGAAGCTTTTGGCAATATTATGCAGGTCTTTGAGGGTTAATTCACAGTCGTCCAACTGGCCGTCAGAGAAAATTTGGTTGATTAATTTTTGGACCAGACCCTGAATTCTTGATGGGGTGGGATTATCCAGCACTCGTGTGGCAGCTTCAACCACATCCGCCAGCATGACGAGGCCGGCCTCTTTGGTTTGCGGTTTGGGGCCAGGGTATCGGAAGTCATCGATATTGACCGCGGCCGCTCCCTTTTTTTGTTTAGCCTTTTCATAGAAAAATTTAATGATGCTGGTACCATGGTGCTGTCGGATCGTATCGCTGATCAATTGCCCCAGCTTATTTTCTCTGGCAATTTCGACGCCGTCTTTGATATGGGCAATCAGGATTAAGCTTGACATGGAAGGTGCTAATTTATCGTGTCGATTTTTGCCTTCGGTCTGGTTTTCGATAAAGTATAGCGGTTTTCTGATTTTGCCGATGTCATGATAATATCCGCAAACTTTAGCAAGCATCGGGTTGGCATCGATTTCTGTTGCCGCGGCTTCCACCAGAGAACCGACAATGACCGAATGATGATAGGTGCCGGGTGCTTCGATCATCAAGCGGCGCATGATCGGCCGGTCCAGATGTGCCAGTTCAAGCAACGTAATATCGGTGGTATAATCAAAAGCAATTTCAACCAGCGGCACGATTCCGGCTGTTACAATCCCGGCGCTGATGCCCCCCAAAAAGGCAAAAGCCCAATCCCATATCAGTTTGGCAGTCAACAACTCACCGGTATAGAAGTGGGTGGCGGTGGCCAGTATAATATTTAACAGGCCCAGCTTGGTTCCGGCGATGATAAACGTTTTCCTTTCGCGACAACTGCGCAGCCAGTAGGCTGCCATTGTACCGCTGACCAGGAAATACATAAACATTTCAAAACTGTTTTGAAAAATAAGGCCAAAACCAACAGCCATTACCAGGGCCATGGGAACTGCCACGCCCATTCCCAAAAACAGGCAGATAATCATGGCCGCCGAAGTTAATGGAATCCCAAAATAGGTTGAAGATCTAGGGATGGAGACCGGTGAATTCTGGGTCAGCAATTCCGATAAAGAGACCGAAACCTCTGACAGAAAGAAAAACAACAGGGCTAGACTGGCGAGCAGCAGCAAACTCTTATTGTGATAATTGGCCATCAGACCCTGCTGATTTAAATGTAAAATGTAAGTGGTGACCAGAAGACACATCAGTAACAGGGCAGCCCCGAAGCTGCTGAGTAAAATTTGCTCCCGCTGGGTCTGGGCATGTAGCGCCTGGAGTTTGAGCAAATCAAATTCAGTCACCAGCGAACCTTCTCTTAACACCATTTCACCGGATTTGATTTTATACAGTACCGGTTTGACCTCAGCAGCAACTTTATTTTGCCTTTCCTGGGTTTCGCTGCGGTTCAGGGTGATATTGGGCTGAATGAGTTCCTGAACAAAATCAACGACCAGATTTTTCACCGTGTAGTCTATACCCTCAAGGTAGGGCTGGCTGATGCTGCGAACCATGGCCTTGGACTGGTTGAGACCATAAAATTGGTTTAAATTGGCCACAAATTTTTCATTCTTTGTGGCAACATCCCTTAGAATTATACCTTTATCCAGTTCCTTTAGTAGGATTTCTTTGTTGGTAACAACGCCTGTCGATAAAATAGCGTTTAGGATTTTAACAATGAGATCAGCAACGTCGCTGGAAAACGCCTCTTTGGCAAGGGCCTGGTAAGCACCTTTGCTGACACGGATGCCGATGGTTTCCTCGAATTGTGCCTGTTTTTCCCAGATTAATACCTGCTCTGAGGGCTTGTCCTCGCTGAGCAGGATCTGGCCTGGATCAGATGCATCCCCTGTTTCTTGGGTCGACTCGATTACGGCTCTAAGATCATCAAAAGCCTGCGTCACATTCCGCATCAGGGTTTTAGCCAGATTGGCATCAAAATCGTAAACCGTGAGCACCTCTGCCATGGCCTGCTGGCGATTTTTTTCGGTGACGGCTCGATCTTCAATAAAAAAATCACGGGATGCCTTAATATCCCGTTCGACCACATCTCCCAAATTATACTGGTGCTGGGTGATGACCAGACTCGGATATAAAATGATAATGAATAGGATCACAAACAACACCAGAATCCCCCAACGGATGCGGGTGTTGTTATCCAGCAGTTTATTGATCGATTCTTTGCTTCTATCGAAATTCATGGCTATTCCGCCGGCGCTGCCGGCAAACTTTTAAGCGTTGTCAATGCGTTGTATGCAATGCAAAATGACGAACAAACGCCGAATTTATTCTACCCGGGGTGATAGAATTTACCATACTGAAACGATCCGGGCAACTCATGTCCCTGTCTTATAACGCTTTTGGCGGTAAGATCCATACCACCCCCTTATGTGGGTAAGCACTAACTCAGCCGTTTTCGGAGCGCGAATTTTCCGAGGGGGCTCTTTCGCTATTGATCTGATCGTTTCCCTTTTCAGCCTCTAATTGCTCGTAGGCATCAATAATGTCCTGGACAAGTCGGTGTCGAACAACATCCAATTTTGAGAAAAAGACAAATTTAAGGTCTTCGATTCCCTGTAAAATATTTTTAGCCTGAATCAAACCCGATGTTCTTCCCGCCGGAAGGTCGATTTGGGTAATGTCTCCGGTGATGACTGCTTTAGAATTAAACCCGATGCGGGTCAGAAACATTTTCATCTGTTCAGGGGTCGTATTTTGCGCCTCATCTAGAATAATGAAGGAATCATTTAATGTTCGCCCCCGCATAAAAGCAATTGGTGCAACCTCGATGGCTCCTTTTTGCATCAAATTCGCAACTTTTTCGAATCGAATCATGTCGTGCAGGGCATCATACAGGGGTCTTAAATAGGGATCGACCTTCTCCGCCAGATCGCCGGGTAAAAAGCCCAATTCCTCGCCGGCTTCGACTGCCGGCCGCGTCAGAATGATGCGATCAACAATGCCCTTGGTAAGGGCGGAAACCGCCATTGCCATTGCTAGATACGTTTTTCCGGTGCCGGCGGGCCCGATTCCAAAAACAATATCATATTTTCGCATGGCATCAATATATTCTTTCTGCGCCGGACTTTTGGGGCTGATCGTCGTTTTTTTTGAGGTGATGAAAACCGTATCCAAAAAGATTTTTTTCAGATCGGCGCGGTCATTTCCGCTCAGTACCCGGATGGCATAATCTATATCATTGGCGTGGACGGGATATCCTTCTTTTAAAATGCCGTAGAGTTGCTCCAAAACATTTTGCGCCAGGCGCGCTGCAATCGTTTCTCCTTGAATAAATACCGTGCTGCCTCTGGCGTTCACAGCGGTATCGGTTGCAGCAGCAATTCGTTGTAAATGGCGATTGTGCTCGCCGAACAACTGCCGGGCCAGTTCAATATCGGAAAATTCGACGGTGGTTTGTTCGTTTTCTGACAGTGTCTTCATTTGAAATTATATGACCGCAGGATCAACATCCTGTGATTCGCCGGGATAGAGATTCGCCGCTTTAATGGCGGGCTCTATTTCCTATCACAACCTAAAATGATTGCAAGCTAGTTTCAAGTTCTAATTGTAGACCGAACTGGCATAAATTACAAATCAGAGCTTGCTTTGGGGCCATAAAAATACCTTGACTCCCCATATCGGCTCTGTTAGTTCAACCGGCGGATGCGCTCATAAACGTAAAATGCCGCATGCATCCATGGCAGATGTTGGAAAATCATGCACTTTGAAAGCGTTTTGAATGGCTTGCCTTTCATGTGATTAAATGAATCCTTTTGATATTTTTATTGTAATTGTGCTGAGTTACAGTATTATCCGAGGCCTTTTTAGAGGTTTGGTAAAGGAGGTTTCGTCAATTATTGGCGTCCTGGGAGGCTTTTATGCCGCCTATTCTTATTATCCGATGGTAGCCAAATTGCTTGCCGGTATAATAAAAGACCAATCATATCTTAACATACTAAGTTTTTTGATTATTTTTTGCGGAATCCTTATTGTCATCAGCATTCTTGGAGTTGTCATCAAATATCTATTGAATGTTGCCTTTCTAGGATGGATCGATCGCATCTGTGGTGTCGGATTTGGGCTCATCAAAGGTGTTTTAATCGTAACGGTCATATTTATCATTCTCACTACCTTTCTTTCTAAGGGCACACCGCTCATCAAAAACTCTATCCTCGCCCCGCATGTCATCTGGATTTCTGAAAAAATGGTCGGTCTTGTATCTGATGATATGAAAAAAGACTTTTTTACGAAACTCGACGAATTCAAAAAAGCGTGGAAAATTCAAAAATAAAATCGGCCAGGAATTCACTCAAAGAACTGGTTGCCCTGGTTGAATCCCTGCGAGGTGAAGACGGATGCCCATGGGACCAAAAGCAAACTCCCAGGACCATGTTGGTCTATTTATTGGAGGAAATTTACGAGCTTGCCGACGCCATCGAATCTGAACATACTGGAGCTGTCAAAGAAGAATTGGGGGACGTATTATTTCATATTGTTTTCATAGCGCATTTGTTTCAGGAAAAGGGCGACTTTTCGATCGATGATGTTGCTTGCGATATCACCGCAAAAATGATCAGACGCCATCCCCATGTGTTTGGTGCAGCTAACGTTCGGAACACCGAAGAGATCAGACAAAATTGGCATAAAATAAAGCAGACCGAAAAAAAGCAGGTCGCCCATAAATCCATCATCGATTCCGTGCCCAGAAACATGCCCGCCCTGATGCGCGCTTACCAGTTGGTCGAACGAACGGCTCGATCCGGTTTTGACCGCAAGAATCGTGAAAGCTTGTTGACTGAGCTGGAATCTGAATTCGATCAGTTAAAGCGCGCTGTTGAAAACAATGCCACAGGCCGGCTATTGGATGATTTTGGAAACTTTATGTTTTCGCTGGTAAATCTGGCGCAATTGCTAAAAATTCATCCCGAAACCGCCCTTTCTAAAGCTGTCAAGATCTTTGAAAAGCGCTTTAGAAAGATAACTGAAGAGGACCCCAGACTATAAGATGATTGCGATTATTGATTATGATGCCGGGAATTTGACCAGTGTGAAGCGTGCCGTGTCACACTTGGGCATTACATGCATGATCACCAAAGAAAAAGCTGAGATTAAAGCTGCGGAACGTATTATTTTCCCGGGGGTTGGTGCTGCTGGAGCAGCGATGCAAAGCCTGCAGCGCTATGGTTTGGACCGGGCTATAAAAGAAGCGCTGGCCGCTGGAAAGCCGGTTTTAGGCATTTGCATCGGTTCGCAAATTATCCTAACTCACAGCGAAGAAAATGATACCCCCTGTCTGGGAATTTTAGATGGAACCGTGCGCGGTTTTTCGCCTGACAATCGATCCGAGGATGGCCAAAAACTAAAAATCCCTCATATGGGATGGAATGGGCTGGATATCAAACAACCCCATCCGCTGTTATCCGGTGTGAGCGCAACGGATGAATTTTATTTTGTACACAGCTATTACCCGGAGCCGCAGAATCCGGATTATGTGATTGCCGTCACGAATTATGGGATTTCATTTGCATCCATTGTCGGGTTGAACAATTTATTCGCGACGCAGTTTCATCTCGAAAAAAGCGGCCCACCGGGGTTGAAGATATTGGATAACTTCTGCAAATGGGTACCTGAACCGGTTGAGCCCGTTGCCCGTTAGCCCGTTTGCCCGTTGAAAAATAAAAATCGACGTCCTTTCTTTTTAACGGGCTCAACCGGCGCAACCGGCTCAACCGGCCAACCTAAGGAGGTACATTTGTTGAGAATGTATTGATCCGAGGATGAGTTGAAACGCCTGTATGTAAATATGTAAGGAGTGAACCGTGTTGAGTAAGCGAATCATACCGTGCCTGGATGTGCGTGAGGGCAAGACCACCAAGGGCATCAAGTTCAAAGATAATGTCGATATTGGCGATCCGGTTGATATGGCCCGGCTCTATTACGAAGCCGGGGCCGATGAAATTGTTTTTTATGATATCACGGCTTCATATGAGAAACGCGATATTATGCTGGATGTTGTGCGGCAGGTGGCAGAGACGATTTTTATTCCCTTTTCTGTAGGGGGCGGCATTCGAACTGTGACTGATATGCGAAATGTGCTTTTGGCCGGTGCTGAAAAGGTCAGCGTCAACAGTGCGGCGGTTAAGAATCCAGAGATCATTGCTCAGGGGGCTAAAGCATTCGGCAATCAGTGCATCGTTCTGGGTATGGATGCAAAATTTGTCGGAAAAAGCAAACACATGCCTTCAGGCTATGAAATTTTTATCAACGGTGGCCGAACGCCCATGAAAATGGATGCCTTAGACTGGGCGCTTGAAGCCCAAAAACTGGGGGCAGGGGAGATTTGTCTTAATTCCATTGATGCTGATGGCACCAAAGCAGGCTACGAATTAAATTTGACAACTTTGATTTCGGATAATGTCGATATTCCGGTTATTGCATCCGGCGGTGCCGGTAACCCTGAGCATTTGCGGGATGTCCTGACGCTTGCCAGGGCCGATGCCGCCCTGATTGCCTCTATGGTTCACTATGGAACGTATTCCATAAATGAAATTAAGTCATATCTGGCAGAAAGCGGCGTAAAAATTCGCAAGACCTGGTAGAATATTATGCGCAGCGACAGGGTAGAACAATACAGACAATCACCGGATTCGGCAACAGTATGGGTGCAGCTCTTCGGTGGACGGGTATCTGATACAGTCTGGAGACCGGCGATTACACTTTTAGGTTATGAAATGACCCCAAATGCTTCATTATGCCATTTCATTTGACAGCACATAGCCGGGGGGCGTTTTACGAACGATTTCCCCGTTTTCGTTATATTCCTCAACGATAATGCGGCCGTCTTCGAAAGCGTTTTTTCTTCGGGTTTCTTCTTCCTCTTTTAGATTCTGTTCGGATTTCGCACTGTTTTCCGTTTTTTCAACGGGCCTTTTCTTTCGGATTTCATCACTCTTTTTGACGGCGAGTTCTTGGTCATGCATCTCACTGTCATAGTTTGCGCGCACCGTTTGTTGCATGGCGGCGTCTCCAATAGCATCCAGCATGGTGTCCTCCTTTTGTTTTAATGAGCCCTTCTGACTCATATATCTATGCTGCGCATTGTTATTTGGCAGCATCGTTCTCGACCGCGTCTTTTACAAGCTGCTCGACCCTGTTGATCAGAAAATTCGTGTCTTTGACGGATAATGCGGTCGTTGTTTTTTGGTTTAGATCGTCGATAACGTTAAACACAAACGCAGTTTCCTTTTTGTTATCAGACTCAATCGTTTCTTGCTCACGACCTCCAGAAAGCAATTGCTCACTGTCTTTATTTTGGCCGCTGGCGCCATAATCGGAAATTTTGCTTAAAATATCTTTGGCGACTTTTTCGATCGTAGCGCGTCGTTTGCCCTCGGTCGACAGCTGAATTTGATCGGATAGCTGCTTTTTGGATCCCACCTCTTTCTTCTGCGTGGATCGGTCCTGACTGAGCTGCTTGCTGTAGACATTTAACACATTATGAATCTGATAACTGGAAACCAGCATAAAATACTTTCCCCCAGTCTTCTTTATCGGCCTGCGCTCTATTAACTTTAGGGAAAAATGATCAATAAGAAGTGAAAAATCTTATAACAAATTGTATTTATATGAAATATTGAAAAAAAGACGATTCTGCGTCCGGCAGGCTCATATCCGCCGAAAACCGACGGATTCGATTGATTTTACACGGGAGGACAAATCGTTACAAAGCGGCTGCCGGCGATCGAATGACTCGATGACGCCGGCAACTCTCTGTGCTAATCATCAAAATCACCGGCGGGTCCCTTGTCGCTATCAATTTGAGCAGCGCGCTCTTTGATGCGGTCGGGCGTCCAGCTCTGGGGATCTTCAATGCGCTGTGCTTTCGGACCGCAGTCGTAAGATCCGGTATTTAGAATGGCTTCAATGGCCAGTGGTGCCGTATTTTCGGCATTGAAGACATGGACAATCATATTGTAGGCAAAATCTTCGACGCGCTGTATCATGCGTTCGCGCGTCGCCTTTGGTTGACCGAGCAGCTTGTTTTCAAAAGGCAAATTTAGTTTTTTAAAATTGCCGCCCTTGTATCCCTGGGCCGCCGCATAAGCCTGCATTTCAGACCAGATCGTCTCGGTCACCCCGGCGTCTTTTACTTTTTTGAAGTTACCTTCGGCATCCAGGATGGCATTGCCATAGTCATTGACCTCCAGGCCCCACGAAATCATTTGCAGAGCTGTTGCCACGTTTGCTTTGGTGGTTCTGGTGCGGTCCGCAATTTGGCGCAAGCGATCCGAATTGTTGCCCGAAGTGCCATGCTGCGCCCCGGAGATGTGATATTCGGTTAAGGCCTCATGAATGCGAGCAGTCAGATCGACTTGTATGCCCTGACCGCTGGCTTCGATGCCATGGGTCGTGCCATTGTTCAATGCGATCCAATCGGGAAAAATGTCATGGGCGTTTAAGCCCTGAATTAAAAACAACGCTTCTTCTACTGTGGAAAGCCCTTCTTTTCCTTTGATTTCGCCGACTTCGGTTTCAAGGCCTGCCCATTTCGGCACGTAATCATTGAGCGCAATGCTGGCCAGTAAATTTTTATCATCCGCCATGTGAGAAGCATCAATGGCAATTGAGGTGATACCGGCTTCGAAAAGGGTAGGGATCTCTATTTTAGCAGCCGCAATATCATCGTCGTTTTTAATGCCATAATGATCGGCATGAATCGCCACCGGTATGGTGATGCCTAACTCATTGCAGGCAGCGTCAACGATACGCGCGATATTCCAGTAATTGACGGCACAATAGGCATCGGCGCCGCCCTCGGATTTAGCAATTTCAATGATCAGAGCGGCATTGGCTTTGTGAGCGGCGCGCAGGGCACCGCGGATCACAAAACTGTTTCTGCCATTGGCTGCCATGGCAATCGCCTTGCCTCTGGTCAGCATGGCTCGATCGATAAATTTTCCGCTGATGATCAGGGCTTTTGAATTCGGAAAAAGCTTTACGATGTTCGGTGGACGACCAATCTTAAGCGCTTCATCAAAGGTTTGTTTTGACATAATTGTGTTCTCCTGCCGCTGATGGTTCATTTTAAAGCGGTAATTTCAGTTTAACAAAATACCGTAAATAATTTAAATAAAAGGTAATTTTACGAGGAATCGTCCTAAGGAGAGATTAACGCCGTCAGGCAGCTTTAGGCATAAATATCGATGCGTCCGCCAACCTGATAATCATCGGCGTATTGCCAACATTGGTTACTATCGTATCGATCACAATAAATACCCGCAGGGTCGGCAGCGGTTATTTTAGCTGTTGGTGGCCGTTGAAAATGGTAACGGCGTTTTACCGGGTCCTCTGAAATCACCAGTAAATCTTCTGGTCTCAGAGGCAGCATCGGATATTGACCCTGGTCGTAAGGTATCAGGTTGGCACGGGTTGAAATAACCATTTGTCGTCCACTTTAAGAGTTTAATGTAATGGTCTCAGTTATCCATATTGATAAATCTCATAAACGGACGCTTCAGCCAGCCTGGCATCAATCTCATTTTGAATTTCCATTCGGTCCCGGGAAACCAACCATTCCCGCCAGTTGTCAATAGATTGCCAAGTGCTGATGACCAGGTAATCGCCAGGGTCATCCAGGTTCTTGAGCGTTTCACCGGATATATACCCGGATTGGTTGGTCGCCAAATTACGTAAGCGCCTGAAAAGTGGTAACAAGTCATTGGTCCGGTCTTCAGGAATTCTCCGCCTGATAAATATTTTAACGGCCATTGAATATTCCCTCATGTCTATTGATAAACGGGTAGCAAAGAATACGGATAAATGAGTGTTACTGTCAAGAAAAATTTGCTTAAATACCCAATAATATTTTTATTCTGGTCGACTTAATGAAGCGGCAGTGGTCTCTTTACCACAGCCTGGGATTCTTTCGTTTTGCAGGGTCAATGGTTCGGTTTTGATTAAAGGGCGGGTGAAGAAAAATAAAAGCTCGCTTGGCAGAGCTGCGTGCGTGGTTCTCTGAATTGTTGACCGTTCAAAAGCTGGCGTTCGAAAACCGGAAGTGGCTTTGCCCCATCAGCT
>JASFIV010000169.1:0-10229 GCA_050122475.1 Desulfobacterales bacterium
GCGCGAGCGCTTGTACGGGCGTAAAACGTGAAGCCTTTATCGCGGGATAGAGACTCACCAGCAGACCCAACAACAGAACCGTTGAATTGGCGACGATTACATCCTTAAGCGCCACGGCCGGATAAATTGTGCGCGTCATGCCGGCGTATTCAGCACCGGCTGCCAAAGCCGACAGATCGATTCCGTTGCCGGAGAGGGCATAAATGCTTAAAAATCCGAGACCGTTACCGATGAACAGGCCGCAAATGAGCAATAGAAAAGACTCCACCAGCACTGCCCGCAATATCCACCAGGGTTTCATGCCCAGCGCTTTCATCAAGCCAAATTCACGCATGCGCTCAAACACCGCCATCAGCGTTGTATTGACAATGCCGAATCCCATGGCCACAAAAACCACCAAAAACCAGAACCACATAAATCCGTCTAAGATCCTCAAGTAGGCGGTTTGAAACGGCAACAGGTCCTGCCAATCGTGAATTTCGAATTGATCAGCGGGCAGGGCGGACTTCAGGCTTTCGGTTATATCCTCTGTGTCTGAGTCTTCGGGCAGCAGAATCGATATTTCAGAAATGCCTTCGCTGAGGTTCAGCATTTTTTGACTGGCCGAGCGGGTAGCGAACACGAATTGTTTCTCGGTGGATTCCATTTCGGATCTGAAGATCCCCACGATGCGAAAGGCCCGGGATGCTATTTCCTGTTCCGTATTCTGGGCCATCAGCACCAGTTTGCGCCCGATTTTGGTTTCAAACTTTTTGATCAGGGCTTGACCGACAAGAATACCGTTTTCTTCTTCGGGTGTCAGGTAGCGTCCCTTGAATATGGCTGAACCGATAAAGGAAACATTCGCCTCCGCCAGCGGATCGATGCCCACCAGGGTTACCCCGCTTGAGTGCCTGGCGTTGTTGGCAATCGCATTAACGCGCACCCGTCGGGTCCAATGGGCGCCGGGGGGAAGCTTTTCAAACACGCCTTTTTCAACCACCCGAGTGTCGGTCATACTGTTTTCGATGGAGGGGTCATTGCGATACCCTTTGTGGTGAATTTGAATATGGCCGGTAAGGGTGGCAATGCCATTTTTGACCATTCCGACTGCAATTCCTCGCATCAGGGCCCCCAACAAGATCATGCTCCAGACCCCGATAATTATCGCCACTAGAATAACGATCGTGCGTCGCGGATTACGCCAAACATTGCGCCAGGCCAGTTGGAGATACATAAAAATGCCTAAAATTAAAAATGACTAAAATGATCTAAAATGGTGAAGAAAAATCTAAATATAAGTATAATGTAAATTATGAAGAATTATTAATAACTATTTGTAATTATATATTATAATATATAAAATGGGTTGAATTCAAAATCCGCAATCCAAAATCTGAAATCTAAATTGCTGTCATTGCTTCCACCGGACGTAATCGACGAATCTTTAAAGCCGGATACAAAGCCGCAAAAAAGGTGAAAAACAACACCATAAACGGCCCAATGGTAACGGATAGAAAAGACAGTTTGGGATACATCCGGCCGGTAATGCCAAATTGACTGAGGAGCTCCGATCCACCGGAAAAATCAATGCCGTGTACCTGAAAATAGACGGTCACCGCAATTCCGATGCCAATGCCGGCAATGATGCCGATTAGGGTAATGGTCATGGATTCGAGCAACAGGACTTTGGTCAATCGTCGAGGCGTTGTCCCAATCGCCATCATCACGCCGAATTCTTTGGTGCGCTCTAATATGGCCATTAAAAATGTATTCAAAATACTGAAGGCCACCACAACGATCAACAGACCGTAAAAGATGAGTCCACTGATCAAATCCATTTCTATTGCCTGCCGCAGACCCGGCATCAGCTCCTGCCAGTCCAGTGTCGTCAGTTTTTTACGGTTCTCCAGTGCTGACAGGGCGGTTTGCAATTTGGCCTTTATTTCGGCGACGTCTGATAAAGATTTGCCGATGATGACGATTTCATGTACAGCCTGATCCATAGAAAAGGTATCTTGAAAGGTGGTCAGAGGGATTTGCATGGCCGCACGATCGAATTCGTCGATGCCGGAGCTGAAAATGCCCTTAACGTTGACAACCGTAGCGGCAATCGATCCATCCCGGCCCTGACCGAGCAGGGTAAGCTCATCGCCGATTTTGGCCCGCAGATTCCTGGCCAGCAATTTTCCGATGACTGCCTGGTTACGATCGTTGCTTGCCAGAAAGTGTCCCTCACGCACCAGCTGTTTAAGACGTGAAACCCTTGCCTCTTTTTGCGGATCAATGCCGGTTATGACGACGCCGTAGGTTCTGTCTGCCGATGAAATCAAAGAAAAGGCCTGGCCCCTGAAGGTATAGGCGGCGACTTCCGGAATTTGAGCGACCAATTTGGCAATGGTTTGCGGTTCCGGTATGACAAACCGAATGCTCTTTTTCTCCTGGTATGCTTCGGCCTGGACTTGCAGGTGCCCGGTGCTGATTTTGACCGACGTATTAATCATGGTTTCATAGCTGCCAAATTGAAAAGACAGCATAAACACCAGCAAAACAGAGGCAAATGTGATTGCGCACACGGTTAAAAAGGTGCGCCGGGGGTTGCGCCAGATGTTACGCCAGGCCATTTTGGGTTCAATGGACAAAGGTTTATCTCCTGCGCTGCTTAAGGCTGTTCAAGGTAAACAGGCGGTCCGGTAAACTGGATTTGAATTCCAAGGATATATAGGTCAGCTGGGTATACTGATTCTCTTCATCCACATTTCGCATGCGCCATACTTTCGGGAATAAGCGATCCCCGATCATCTGTATTTCCATGGCAGTCATGATTTTGACCGGATTAAGATCTTCATCGAAAAATTCTTCACTCAGCCAGATGTGATCTTCACGAATTTTAAGGCGTTGCATGCCCCAGACAACCGCAGCATTGGGTTTGGGCATTGATTGGATGACATAGACGGTTTTATTCTCGTGGGTTTCTGTGCCGATGATGGTGTGGGTGTAATCCATCAGCAGGCTGTCAGATTTTGCGAGGTCATTATTGGAAAAATCCGATCCCATCCAGGATTGGCTCATCATGGAGGGGGGGACTTTGATAACCCGATTGACCTTGGGATTATAGATCCACATTTCACGGCCCTTTTTTAGGGTGCCATTGCCGTAGTCTTTTGGCGGGGCCGCGATATAAAACAGGCTGTCCTTTTGTCCTCGGGTCCAGGCCTTGATGGTCATGGATCGCTCCCAATCTTCGCGATGAATTCGCATCTTAACGACGCCGATAGACGCCTTGCCCCGCCAGTAATTAAACCCATCCCGCACAATCTTATCAGCGTCCAGGGCAGGGCAGGGGCCTGTTGCGGTCAACATGACGGGTAAAACCAACGTCAAAAATGGCATTATTCGCCAAATCATTTCTTTTGCCTTTTCCGATTTAAACCGATTCATCTTTTATGACGAGTCCACGCAAAACGGCCTCCAAAAAAACTTGTGCAGTTGCGGCGGGATCGAAATTATCGTCAAACCAGGCCTGCAGGAACATGGCATCCCAGGTGCCGACCAGTGCCGCTGCTATGGGTTCTGGTTTCACATCCGGGCGAAACTCACCCCTGTCCATTCCTTCTTGGATCAATCCACAAACAATATGACGGTAATTATCATAGATTTGTTTGAATGCAGCTTTAAATCGCTGCCGCATCCGAGTTGAAGAAGAAGCCGACCAAAATTCCATTACCAGTACAAAGACGTCTTTGATTTCGTCCCACAGACCCATCAGGCTATCATTGAGCACTTTCAGGCGTTCGGTGGCTTTATCACCAAGCGATGAAAGACCAACAGTTGCCGCTTTTTCCATCTTTTTCTGGAACCACTCAAACACCGCGAAAAACAGATCCTCTTTGCTTTCAAAATATTCATATACGGTTCCCTTGCCGATATTGGCCTCGAGGGCGATATCGGAAATCACGGCATTGGCATAGCCCCTGCGGGCAAAAACCCGGGCGGCGGCTTCGATAATCTGATTTCGTTTTCTTTTTTTTTGCTGCCTCGTTTTGTTCAATGCATTCACCTCCTGGAGGATGAATCGCCAGTCCTGATCCAGTGACATTCAATAGGCATGATTGTCAAAGCGTTGGTTTAAAAGTGCCGACCGACTGGTCAGTCAATATACCAGCAATAATTTTGGGTGTCAAACTCAAATTTGGCGCAAACTTACATTTTTTGGCAGAATTATATTTTTTGGTGAATGTTCTTATTTGGCAAATAAATTTAAAACATACTGAAAATATTATAATTATTTAAATATGGTTCAAAATGGCACGGCGTTTGCAGAAATAAAATCCAGACAAGGGCGGGGTTCGTTAAGGAATTATTTCGTTAGCCTACATACTCGATTTCTTATGATGATGAAAAGCGCTAAGACAAAAATGGACTGTGTTGTTCGCCGGGGCTCTGGCGGATTTACTTTGGTTGAGCTGATGATTGTCATCGCCATCCTCGGCTTACTGGCGGCCATTGCTGTTCCCAATTATATAAATTATCGCAAAAAGGCCCAGGCCGCTCAGGTTGCTGTCAATCTCAAAAACTTTGCAAAGGGCTTTATCGCCTATGCCATCGATTACGACGATTTCCCGCCGGATTGCCATACAACCGATGGCCCTTATAGCCTGCCCAACGCCGAGATGGAAGCTTATGTTTCAGTCGATGAATGGGCGGCCACCACCGCCCTGGGCGGTCGATATACCTACATTATCGATCAATGATGATATGCATATTGGCTTAGCAAACAATCAAGGCAAGGCTTTCGCTTCCAGGCGCAGCGCAATCGTTTCTTGAATCATCTTGCGTTCCTGCTCAGACAACTTTAAAAATCGAACCTTCATGCCACGTACGACGATTTCTTCATTGATGACGTTCTGATTATTCCAAATGACCTCGGCCTGAAAGCGATGTGCGGTGCGGTGGTTGAGCAGAATTTTAATGGTGAAAGATTCTCCAACCGCAAAGGGATGCGGGCAGGTGATAAATGCACCGCTGGTGGTGAGCTCTTTTATGCCGACTTTCATCACGCCGGCGGCCTTTTCAATCAAGGCGGGGCGTTTCAGCTGAACCCTTTCAGCCTGAGTTGTTTGCTCCTGGACTTCAAACTGTAGATTTTGCATGCTGTTGCGGTCGGTATTGCCCAAGGCCTGCTTTTTATAGCGCGACACCAATCGCAAAAAGATGAAAAACAGCAGGGCCAGGATAATCGATATAAGCGTCACAGCCTGTATGATTGAGCTATTTCCGTCCATAGGCGTCTTGTCACGTTTTTTTACATCTGTTTATCAGATTATCCTGTTCAACGGTTTTTGTCTACTATAATGATTGGGTTTTCCAAACCGGTTGCCTTGCACCCGGTTTCACCGCTTTGTTTCAACGATCGGGGCACTGCGTGCCCCTATCTTTTGCCGTCTTGGGCGGCAAAATCCAAGCCACCCGCTGTGCGGGTGGTCGTTGACTCTGGTTCATTTTTTGGAATAGGGTTTGACATAATATTTTGTTTATTTTATAGTAGCTTACGGGCTCAAAAGGCCATTATGGATTTGAAATCTCCCCCCCGATGTTGAATCTCAATAATGTGCCATGGTTGATATCGATCAGATTAAAGAATTACAGGCCAAAAAAGAATCCGCCAAACAGACCATCAAACGGTCAGTGTTTGATCGCCGCTCCGGTGATGATAAGCGGATACGCTACAATCTGGATTACTTTATGGATGGTGGCCAAGAACGTCGCAATGGCAAGGAACGGCGCCAAGCCGGAGAACGCCGCAGCAGTTGGGTGCGGGTATATAAATGGTGTAGCGTATTTTTAGGAAGAAAAGCGTCTTAGTGCTATCCGCTTGCAAGACCGGTTCACGGAATGAATAAGGCAGGGTCAAGAACGAAGTGACCCTGCCTTTTTGGTTGGCTATTTTTCATTCATTTTTTGGCGCAGGCGCTGGATGGTTGTTTGATAATCCGGGCGGCCGAAAATGGCCGAACCGGCGACAAAGACATCCGTACCAGCAGCAGCGACAGCGGCAATGGTTTTTTCGTTCACGCCGCCGTCAACTTCAATTAAGACGTTCAGCCCTCGATCCTGAATTTGCTTGCGCAAAGCTTTGATTTTATCAATGCTGTTGGGTATAAATGCCTGGCCTCCAAAGCCGGGATTGACGCTCATAATCAGGACATAGTCGACATATTCAAGTATGGATTCCAGGCTTGCCACCGGGGTGGAAGGATTCAGGACAACACCGGCCTGAGCGCCGGAATCCTTTATGAGTTGAACTGTGCGGTTTAGATGAATGCAGGTTTCTATCTGGACTGATATATAGGCAGCCCCGGCAGCGGCAAATGCCGCAATATAATTGTCCGGATTCTCGATCATTAAATGCACGTCTATTGGCAAACTCGTTACCCCTTTAACGGCTTCTACGATGAGCGGTCCAATCGTGATGTTCGGCACAAAATGGCCGTCCATCACGTCGGCATGAATCCAGTCGGCACCGGCCGTCTCAACCGCTTTGATTTCATCTCCAAGCTTAGAAAAATCTGCTGACAGAATCGATGGCGCAATCAGTTTCATCTTTTTCTCTCCCCAATGTCCGTTGTTAGCCTTCGGTATTTTTGCTGTTTACATTTTCTTTCCAGAGGCTGGCTGCCCGTTTCGATTCGAATGAGCTCGTCACGGGCTGCCACCTAGCTTTTTTTGCGATAGGCAAGCTGCAAGAAGCCAGTAGCCAGAAGCGAGCAGATAGAGGTCATGGACCAGGAAAAAAGGCGCTGAACCGTTGTTCCCTAATATGCGTTATACCGTTGAGTTTTAATCAATTTGTCGTTCTCATACAAAAAGATCGTGGCCTCACGATCGGTCGGAATCAGCAGCCAAATTTCTTCACCGGCTTTAACAAAATCATCAAAGAGATCGTTTGTAAAACCGGCGGTATTGAGGCTGACGCGAATGTGGCGATTTAAAAATCCGCTGTCCAGCCGATAGCTAAAAAGATTTCCGGTTGCCAGTCCGGTTGAATGGCCTGCGCTTTCCTTTTGTGTTTCGCGATTGATCAGCAGGCGCACGGTGCTGCCAGTGACAACCCGCTGGCCGGATACGGGTTCCTGTTCGACAACGGTATTGCGCGGTTTGTGGCGTTGGTAGGCTGATTTGAGCTCACCGATAACCAGGTTATGGCGTTCGATCGATTGCAATGCGTCCTCAAGCGTTAAGCCGGCCAGGTCAGGCATTTTAAAGGCCGTCGGACGCCGTCCCAGACTCACCAAAAGATCGACACAAGACCCGCGGGATACCACCGTACCCGATGCAGGGACCTGGGCCAGGATGAGATCTTTTTCCATGTGCCGATAGTAGGTGCGCGAAAGTTCACCCTGACACATGTCATTTTCATCCAGAATAATATTGGCCTGTTGAATCGATAGTCCGAGTAAATGCGGCATCGCGAAAGTTTTGGGGCCTTTGGACAGAATAATTCTGACGTCGCGACCTTTTTTAATTTCTGAACCGGGTTGCGGATCCTGAAAAACAACGTGATTTTTAGGTATGTCACCCGTGTATTCTGATCCTTTGACCTTTGTGTTGAGTTCCAGTTCGGTCAGAATTTCCAGGGCGTAAACGACATCCTTGCCTTCAAGATGCGGCACAATAACCGTGTCTTCACTTTTAATGATCAAGGTCAGCGTTAGATAGGCGCTGATGCCGGCAACCAACACAAATGCGAATCCTAAAACGGCGATTTTGGCTATTTTGACAATCACTTTTTTCTTTTCAATCGCGCTAAAAAAAATCCATCCATATGCTCGATAAACGCAAGCGTTGTAAATCCAGTATCGGGATTTATACTCGCTCGAAAGGCAGCGGGAAGCTTTCCCAAATCATTATCTATAACAAAATCCGGTTGATTTTTCAAAAAATCCTGGATGACCGCTTCATTTTCTTCGGGCTCCATGCTGCAGACGGCATACACCAGAATACCATTGGGTTTAACCCGGGCAGCCAGGTTTATCAGAATTCGTTTTTGGGTCTCAGATCGGCGCACCAGAGCTGCCGCTGAAGAGTTCCATTTAATGTCCGGATTGCGACGCATGACGCCCAAACCGGAGCAAGGGGCATCCACTAAAATTCGGTCATAACGGTCGGAGGGGGATTCAACCGGATACCGATCCAGGTCTTCGCTGACGGTTTTGACAATGGAAACGCTCAGACGCTGCATCTCAGCGTTAAGCAGCCGGAGTTTTTCAGGATTGTTATCCAAAGCCGTGATCAAACCCTGGTTTTGCATCAGCTGGGCCATGTGGGCGGTCTTGCCCCCCAGACCGGCACATGCATCCAGTACGCATTCGCCGGGTTGTGGATCTAACAGCAAAGACACCAGCTGGGCGGCTTCATCCTGGACCTGAAACCAGCCCTTTTTGAAAGCCGCCAGATCTTGGATGGGTTTTTTGGGGTTGCGGATGCATATCCCGTCCGGCGCAAAGGGAGTCAGTGCTAAATGGTCAACTTGATTTTCAAGGGAGCGCCCTAGTCGCTCCCGATTGGTTTTAAGCGTATGGGTTCGAAGCGTAATGGGCGGGATGGTGTTTATCGATTTGGACAAGATGATAATAATTTCCGCAGGTAGGCGTTTGAGCCATCGTTTGGCGAGCCATTTCGGGATCGATTGGGCCGTCGTTAAATAGGCCAGTGGGTCTTGCTGGAAAGTTGCAAAAGGTACCTCGGAATAATGGACAGCGGCCTTACGCAGAAGCGCATTAACGAAACCGGCTGCTCGGGAGCGCTGGGTCTTTTTGGTTAATTCGACGGCCGTATTGACGGCCGCTGAAACCGGTATGCGATCCAGAAAGATAATCTGAAATAGTCCCAATCGCAGAATATTCAAAACACTGGGTTGGATTCGACTAATGGGGGAATCGGAAAAATGAGCGATGACATGATCTAGGCGGCCGCGCCATCTGAGAACACCATATACCATGGCATTCAGCAATGACCGGTCCCGCTTTGGAAGGTAATTTTCCCCCTGGGGGAGGGCCAGCAGAATGCGGTCCAGGGTCTTCCCCTCCTGGTCTAATCTGTTGAGTACACTCAAGGCGGTTTGTCGGGCATCGGCCATTTGATCTAATTACCGGAGTGTTGGCGTATTGGAGTGATGGTATCGGTGAATTTATTCTTGCGACACTCCAATACTCCAGCGCTCCACTGCTCCATATTGAAAGGTCCTAATGATTTTAGGTGCGTTTGGAACCACCTTTATATGAATTATGGCGCCCGGTGTTTATTGTAAAATCGTTCCCGGCGGCAGTTGATATCCTCGCAGAAAATCTGCGATGGCCAGGCGTTTACCGGAAGGGCCCTGAATCTCCAAAATCGATAATGCCCCTTTTCCGGTGGCCACCACCAGTTCTTCGGGAAAACTTTTAAGGATTGTGCCGGCGGTTTCCGATACCGGTTCATCTATCGGGGCAGCTTTCAATATCTTCAAGCGATTTTGGTTGTGAAAGGTACATGCCCCGGGCCAGGGCGTCATCCCCCGTATGAAGGGCTCTAATTTCTTGGCTGGTTTTTGCCAGTCGATGAGGCCGTCTTGCTTTTTCAAAAGGGGCGCATATGTTGCTTTATCGTGGTCTTGCCGCTTGGGTTGCAGCGTGTGGTCGGCCAACTGCTGCAGGGTCTGCAACAGCGTGTCGGCGCCCAGCACTGCCAGACGGTCGTGAAGAGTGGCTGCGGTATCGGCTGACAAAATGGGTTCCGGTCGGGAAATGAGCATATCACCTGTATCCATACCCGTATCCATGAACATGGTCGTCACACCGGTTTGGGTCTCGCCATTGATGATGGCCCATTGAATGGGCGCCGGGCCGCGGTATTTTGGTAGCAGCGAGGCGTGGACATTGATGGCGCCTATTCTGGGTATCTGCAGAATGTCGGCAGAAAGAAGGTGGCCGTATGCGATGACAATGAGTAGATCAGGCTGAATCCGCTGGAGTTCTTCTGCAAATTCGGTTGTATTGGGTTTTGCAGGCTGCAGCAGATTTAAATTCAAGCTCAGTGCTTTTTGTTTAACCGGTGGAGCCACTAATTTGCGACCACGTCCTTTGGGCCGGTCGGGCTGTGTCACGACCCGTTTCAGATGGTAACCTTCTTGGTGCAGTGCTTGAAGAGACGGCACGGCGAAATCGGGCGTGCCCATGAAGATAATGGAGAATTTATTTTTCACTTAGACC
>JASFIV010000170.1:0-10135 GCA_050122475.1 Desulfobacterales bacterium
CTGTCACGTACCGATCTGTGGGGGCGTGGGGGTGAGATTCCCCTGCGCTACCCGACTCAGTACTTGGCTGATATTAGATTTTCCCGTATTATATCACCACCCGGAAATAAATGGGACATCCACAATATAGGGTGTTTCTTTTATCTGGAAGCTTTTTATCACTTTTTGCTGTTAGCCTGATCAACGTGGCCGTCGGTCAATGTTTTTAAGAATGCAACAATCGCATCCTCTTCGGCTTCGGTGAGCTTAAGGTCCCCGAGTTCATCTGAATTGACATTGAGCGTTACCTCCGGCGGCGGCCAGCAGGTTTCACCCTCGATCTCCCCATCAAAACCCCGGCAGATGCCCAGAGTGTCCCGGGTATTGTAGAAATGGACGATCTGTTTTAGATCTTTAAAATAACCGTTGTGCCCGTAAGATTTCACGAAATCTGGATGTGGCCGTTTATCAATGTTGCGAAGGGTTGGAACCTTGTGCTTTCCGATGTTGTCCATCCAGTGTTCCCTGAAATCGAGGCGGGTCCTTAAAAAGCCACCGAGACCCTTATCCACCCAGCGGTATCCCTGCGGGTTAATTTCTGGAGGCTGGGTATAGAAAGGATTTTCAAGATTCCTGGGAATTCCCAGGTTATCATATGTAAAATCCGTAAAAAGGGGTGGCGTGTCGCCGGGGCCCGGATCCAGAACATGACATTCGGCACACTTGCCTTTATTTTTGAACAGATCGAATCCGATCTGTTCAATTTCAGTCAGTGTGACCTGACCTTTCATATATTTATCAAATTTAGAAGAAAAGGGATTCACTTCCTCTGAAGCCTCAAAGGCTGCAATCGACAAGGCGATTTGATCAAATACCTTACTGGCTTTCTCCATTTCTCTGTCGGGTAGCTGTATTGAAGTTTCTTTTTGTGCGCAAATTATGTCCAAATTTTCCGGCCAGCTTATTTCACAAATGCCGTCCCCCCAGACCTCCTCGAACGATACCGGATAGGGTGTGACAGGGTTGCAAACGCGATAAACAACGCATAGCATATTCGGCAGGGCCTGTTCTACCGGGTTAAGAAAAGGTCCTTTGGCCTGATCGGCTACGGGATTGCCCAGTTCTTCTCCGGTGGCCCTACCATCCCAAAAATTGCCGCCGACAAACAGTTGCTCGTTTTCTTCTGTGTCTGTAAAAAGGTGAAGCTTGGGGTGAGTTGCTGCATAGGCTGCGCTCGGCGGTTTGCGGTTGCCGCTGAGGCCGCGAACAGAGCCTTCATAAACCGCTTCTCGCGCATTTACGGCAGAGTCGGGACCGGTCCAACCGGCCTCAGGATCGTGACAGGTAGCGCAGGATTGATTGCGCTTGAGCGATAATTGCTTATCAAAAAATATTGATTTGCCCAGTTGTTCCTTGGCCCTGAGAGTTTGATCGCCGGCCCCATCCGAAAGGCTAAAGCCCGCCAATAAAACAAAAATGAAATAAATTAAAAAACAAAGTTTCTTCGAGTTCATATTCTTCCGATCTCCCATTGGCTTAAAACAGGGGTTTGAACGCGTCAGGATATAGGGTTCTGGTAGAAGATACCATAAACTTTGATTGTCACGTTTCATGATATGTGTCAATTTAAAAACCCGGCAGCTTTTAAAGCCGGAAACAAAGGTGACGTCCCTTCTATAACCTTATTGGTTTTTAATTTTTAGCTGTTGTTATTTTCTCGTATATCATAAGCATCCTGTATAGGTGAAATTAGAAACGAATCAACAGGAAACCTGTGATTACCCCAGCATATCTGCATTATTAACTCCCTCCAAAAATTGGTGATATCCAATTTTAGATCGTTTTTTTGATCGACCCATTCTGTGAATTTTAGTTCAGGTTTGGGTAGAATTTCTGTTGGATTTCTGGATTGTAGGCCCGCAGAAGCTATGCAGCGCTCAGAAGGAAACAGCGGTGATTTGCCTTAAAATCTGTTCATCTATGTTGCCTCCGGTTAGGATCACGCCCACTTTGCAGTCCGGGTCCGACCAATGATCGTGAAGCAGGGCGGCGACGCCCACGGCCCCGGATCCTTCCACCACCAGCCCGTGATGCGTGTATAAAAAACGGATGGCGGAACGGATGTCATCTTCTGTAACCAGTACCAGGCAATCGATCAGGCGGCGGCCAAGCTTAAAAGTCATTTCACTGATGCCGCCTTCAAGACCCTCGGCAATGGTCTCTTCGGAAGGGAAGGTCAAATACGGCCGGTTTTCCTCCAGGGACCGCGTCATAGCGCAGGAAGCGACCGATTGACAGCTAATCATCCGGATGGCCGGATTGAGCGCTTTGGCGGCAGTGGCCACTCCGGCAATCAAACCGCCGCCGCCGACCGGCACCATCACGGCATCCAGGTCGGGAACCGCTTCCAGCATCTCGAGCCCCAGGGTCCCGTGGCCGGCCATGATCAGCGGATCATCGAAAGCCGGGATAAACACCCGGCCGGATTCTTCAGCATCCGCCAGCGCTGCTGCGTGGGCCTCATCAAACAGACGGCCTTTGATTACCACCTCAACCGGGTATTGTTGAATGGCTTCAAGTTTAATGCGGGGGACTGTCCGGGGCACATAGATGCGGCAGGGAATGTTGAAGCGGCTGACGGCATAGCCGACACCCTGGGCATAGTTTCCCGCTGAGCTGGTAACGATGCCTATTGTTTTTTCGCGCGTGCCAAGGGAGGCGATCTTGTGATAGGCGCCCCGCAATTTAAACGAGCCGGTGCGCTGCAGACACTCCGCTTTGAGGTAGACCACCATGCCGGTGTTATCACTCAGGGGAGCGGAGCGCTCAAACGAAGTTTGCTGGATAACGCCCTGCAGGTTCCGGCGCGCGCGGCGAATTTCTTCAATGGTCAGGGTAGCCATAAACTCCAATTTCCAAAAACTGCATCTCGGAGTCAAGTCTTTTATTCAGGGGCGGGTTGCGCGTTGCGAATTACGAGTGATGTGTTGGGGGTGTGGGTAAGGTCGGGTGGTTGAGGCCGGTCAAAAAAGCCGGTAAAACAGCAAGACAGCCAAAACCGCCAAAATGGCTACTAAACCAAATATAAGGCTTTTTTGAACGGTCTTTTGAATTTGCGGACGGCTGATGACTTTTTCTGGTTGCGTCGGATATTGGGGCTCCCAAGGCGGCGAGTCGAGCGAACGCTCCGGCGTTGGCTCTGGTTCAGAATCCTGCGACGGCTCTGCCGGCGCTTGCGGTTCCGGCGCTGCGTCGCTGGGCTTAAGGTCCTGGTCCGTCTGCTGAGGCAATGCTTCGAGCTGGGGCCTGGCTGCCAGATACGATTTTAGCTGCGTGTAGGCTTCGTTGATCTCTTGCAATTTTAATTCGGCCTTGCGCCTGTGACGCGGGAAATTCTGAAAATTCTCAGGGCGCCAGGCATGGCTCAACTCCTTATACGCCTTCTTCAACTCTGCGATCGAAGCCGATTCATCCAATTCGAATATGTCGAAGTATTTTCTCATTTGATTGCCCAGAGAACATATTCACAACATTGTGCGCCATAAAACAAGCAAAAATTTCAAATAGCAGTAAGCTAAAGGCTTTATTCACCAAGTTAGAGAAGTAAATATCAATTCTCAAAACGATCTTAAAAATCGTAGATCACGCTCAAGGGCAAGGCGCAAACCGATTCAAAAGTGGAGCATACACGTCAGTATTCGAGCATTTTGAATCGG
This sequence comes from Desulfobacterales bacterium, assembly GCA_050122475.1. Taxonomy (GTDB): domain Bacteria; phylum Desulfobacterota; class Desulfobacteria; order Desulfobacterales; family JAHEIW01; genus JAHEIW01. The sequence continues at coordinate 3,696 of JASFIV010000170.1, forward strand.
TTTGTAACACAGCCATTGAGCGTTAGATGCATTTTTAAGATCGTTTTAAGATTGGGCGAAGTATTCATGCTGATCCATTTCATCAAGGGCGATGGTTCCCTGACGTCGCGCTGTGTTGTAGAGCTTATCGACATAGGCCTGCCACTTAGCTCCCAGGAGCGGATCATCTTGTAAACAACAATCGATGGCGTGCTGGATTTCGTGTTTTAAGATGGTTTCAAAATCCGGTTTATTTAAGATTCGGGCAGAGATGAATATAAGCCGGCTATGATGGTTGTAGGCTGCTGATTGTTGACTCCAGGTTTTGCCTTCGTCGAATTGATCTTCCACCTCAAACCATTGCTGCCGACCGTCCTGATTGATGTCCACCCAGCGGCCCGGTGTGATACGGCCGTCTCCATCCAAATCCGCCCCGAATCCCAGCTCGGTGGGCTTGGTGTCCACAGCGCCAACAAAAATGCGGATTCCATTGCTTTTTAAAAATGCCATCAGGTTTTCAGGGAAGGCAACCGTTTTCTGAGATACGCGCAACTGTTCATCCGGACCGGCAGTTCCGCCGACCATCTCGTCGGAAAATGCGTTCGGGATTGGAGATATGGCCGGCGGCTTGAGGGGGTCCATGTTTAAGCCATCGATGAATTTTTTAACATAACCTTCAGTGGCCAGGGCGGTCTCATACATGGCTTGCGGATGATATTTGACCAGGTCGGGAAATTCACCCAGACAGGTGTGAATGGAGGGGGTTAATTGGGCGTGTGAAAAAATATCCTGCAGGCTGTGCAGGCCAATGGCAAATTCTTCATCGGCGGCATCATAAAAACCCTCGTCGGCCAATTTGTGGGCGCGCGCAAGGTGAATTCGGGCGGCGGTGATGCGAGTGTCTTCCACACCGGCCGGGCTGCGGTTGTAATGTCGCTGAATGTCGCCGATCTTACCGACCGTGCCGGTAATACGGGGTTGGGCAGGATCGAGCGGATCGCGGTAATGGGTTTGGCTGATATCGATCCCATAGCATTGGGTGGCGATTCGGGTGGCCTGCTGCTTGCTGAAACCGAAACGAAGGGCAACATCGTAACTGCCGAAGTCTTCACCGGCGCGCCGCCTTGAATCGATGCTGCCCGCATGCGGTCCTCTGTCCCATGCGTATTGGCGTACCTGTTTGCGTAAAATTCCCAGATAGCGTGCTTCCTTGGGCAGCTCGGATGGCTCTGCCTTGGCGATGTCCTCGAAGCGGCCGTAAGGGGCTGCGCGGTATCGAGCCGTTTTATGGCTTTTTTCAGTCCATCTAACGGCCACTGGATCGAGGATGCGATCGATGGTTGTAACGACACCGATTGCTATTTTGCTGGCTGACAGAAAAAACCACTGGATCAGAGCGCCGGCCTTTTTTGAAAACGGAAAATAGCGCGCGTCCGGGCGGTAATCGTTAATGGTGTGAAAAGCGCGTAGCAGATCGGCATTGGTCCGGCCGGCCGCCAGTGACGTTTTCAGCCCCAGCTCGGTCAGGTAGCCGGCCGGATCGAAACTGTCGACCGGTTTGCCCCCCAAGGTTGACTTGTAAGCTTCGTAAACTTCAGGTGCCGCCGCTGACCGCCAGCGGCCGGAGGCATACGGATCATCGGCCACAGCCAGATTGCGCTCAATCTCTGTTAACAGCGCCCCCTCCTGCCATATTGCGGGCTGGAAAAAATCTATTTTAGAAATAGGCATCATTCCCCCTCAGCGGGTTACTCTGTATAAAATAGGCGGTCCGTAGGCAAGGGTCAAGGAGGAGATAATAGCGGTTTCAGGTTTCAAGCCTTTCCATCCTCCTTAGCAGGATACTGCGGGGGACGGGCGCTTGGAAAGCTATGGCCCGGCAGGCAGGCCACTGGCAAATGAGTCCCTGCCTCTCGCCAGAAGCAAGAAGCCAGGAGCAGAAAATACTGGCACCCGAAACTTTTTTCAGGACTCTGCAAAATGGCTATTCCAACGGGTTTTGCTTTTGTTATTTCTTTTTTTTGAAATCAACTATTTCGCTGACGGCTTCGATCATAGCCGTCATGTGGTCTTCGGTATTGAAGGGGCCGATGCCAATGCGCACCGAGCCGCCGATTTTAGCGGTGCCCAGCTGCTCGTGCACCAGAGGAGCGCAGTGAAGTCCGGTACGGCAGGCAATATCGTATTCGCCGTCCAGCAGGGTGCCCGTATCAAGGGCCTCCATTCCGTCTATGTTAAAACTAAGAACGCTGATATGATCGGTCAGGTCGTCCTGACAATGGAGGGTCACTCCATCGAGCGCCATGAGCCCGTCCCTTACCATGCGGGCCAGCTTCATTTCATGGGCATGAATGTTGGTGATCCCTTTCTTCTCAATCCACTTCAAACCGGCGTGCAATCCGGCAATGCCCATTACATTACCGGTGCCGTATTCAAGGCGGTACGGATAGTCGTCCAGATGCATGCGGTCAGCAGACCGGACTCCCGTCCCGCCGGCACGGGTATGGCGGATGTCAATTCCTTCCCGGACGTAAAGGCCACCGATGCCGGTGGGCCCCAGCATGGATTTATGACCGGTAAACGCCACGATATCAATGTAGTCTTTGTCGATGTCAATCGGCACTTTACCGGCCGATTGCGAAGCATCGATGGCAAACGGTACACCATGTTCGCGGCAGGTGCGGCCGATGGCCGCCGCCGGTTGAACCGTGCCGATGACATTGGAAACATGATTAATGATGACCAGACGGGTGTTGGCTTTGATTTTTTGTTTGATATCGTCCGGGTCGACAAAGCCTTTGGCGTCAAACGGAACGTAGTCGACCTCGACGCCGTTTAATTTGTTCTGATGATAAAGCGGCCGCAGGACGGAATTGTGTTCCACTGTTGTTGAAATGGCATGATCGCCGGGATGCAACAGCCCGAAAATGATTAAATTGAGCGCATCGGTAGAGTTATAGCCAAAACACAGCCGGTTGGGATCCTTGCCCCCAAAAAAATCGGCCAGCATTTTGCGGGTGTTGTCCACCAGCGCACCGGTTTCCATACACATGTCATATCCGGAGCGCCCCGGGTTGACCCCAAAGTCCCGGAAAAATGAATCCATAAACGTGTAAACCGTTTCCGGTTTGGGATAAGAAGTGGCCCCATTGTCCAGATAAATTAATTCGCCCATTTGCTATACCCTTACATTAGCTGAGTCGGTCTGATTTTCACACACTTTTTGGCCCAAAGTGCTACCCCTGCCTGTCCATAAGATTTATGATGGGGGCAACCATATGGCAATTGGCGCAATATTACAATAGGACTTGAACTTTTCATGAAAATTAATTCAAACACAAGCGGCTAACGGGAAAGCCGCCGTTTTCCGGTATAGCGCTTAAAGGTCAATCAGGTGGCGAATTGACAGGTTGTTTCGGCTTATTTTTAATCAGCCACTTGTCCGCCTGGCTGATCATTTTGCCAAGCTGCCCCATGATCTGTTCGTAAGCAGCGTTGAGTTGCTCGCAGGTATCCTCATCCAGATATTTACATTGCCTGGCAAATTCGATCCACACCTGTGTCTCGCAGGCCTGGCCTTCGGAATCGTTCAATTTGGCAATAAATGGGGTTTTAAAGCGCCGTTTGCGCCAGGCCCTGCTAATGTGGGAGCAAACTGAGCGTGCGGCGAGCCGCAATTGATCGGTCAAGGCAAATTGCTCCTCAGGTGGAAATTTGGCGGTCAATTGAAAAATTTCCATGGCCGCGTTCATCGCATTTTGAAAAACCCTCAAATCCCTGAAACTGGTTATTTTATCTGACATGTCTCTCCCTCCATTCAAAAAATTGCGTGTGTGCCGGTGATGAGCGGTCACCGGCCGCCCGGCGCGCGGGCGGCCGGTGTAATCTGTGAAGGATCGGTTACTGTTTGGCCCGACGCTTTTTAGGGTTTTGAACCGTAATCAGGGCCTTATTTTTTTCGAATGTTTTCTGGCCGATGCGCGGGACTTTCATTAAATCTTCCGGCTTTTGAAACGGCCCGTTCTTTTCCCGATAGGCGATGATCCCGGCGGCATGACTTGATCCGATGCCCTGTAATGCGGTTAGTTGCTCAGCCGTGGCCGTATTAATGTTAATTTTCACAACCTCGCCGGCAACAACGGCGGCCACGACGGCCAGACTCATTAATACAACCCCCCATACGGCGACAATTCGTCTATGATTTTGCATTTTTTCCTCCTTTCGGTTAGGGGTTTTAAAGCATGCCCGTGTAACGCGGCATGACGTTTCTAAAAAAATCAGGTAAAATATGGATTCAACCTGTCAATTAAATCTTGCCTTCCTTCCGGATAGCTGTTATTAAAAATTTGCGTTACAGTTTTTCGTCTAATCGCGTCTAAATTGGGGTTTCGCGCCTGCATAACCTTTTATCAGTGTCCTACAGCTGGTTTCATGTGATCCTTTGTTAAGGTGTTCTATAAACCGTCATTTTTTAGTTGTCAATATAAATTTGCACAAAATGCAAGAAAAATTTGCTATCAAAATGGCGCCTGCCTTTAACGATCAGGGAGTTAAACATGGGGGAAGAAAATAAAAACAATAATAGCAATGGGTTAAACTTATATCCGAGTGAGACTGAGGAAATTATTACACGGCTGAAAGCAGCGCTGGATGTCAAGTCAGACGGGCAACTGGCAAAATATTTAGGCATCACCCGGCAAAATATCGGTGCGGCCCGCAAACGAGACGATGTGCCTCCGGGTTGGATCTATAAAGTGGCAGAGCTCAGCGGGTGCTCAATGGATTGGCTGCGTTTCGGGCAAGGCCCCCAAAAACGGGCGGTTTACGCTACGGGAAAGACACCAGACACAGGCGAACTGTCCAGTCAGGACTCACCCTATCGGCTGCAGGTTAGCTGGAAACCGCGGTTGGCGGAGGATCTGCAAAATGATGCGGACTCGGCCGGCTTTGGCGCAGCTGTCGAGATGCTGGCCAAAATATATGGCTCTGAAGATCCGCTCCTGATCGGTGCAATTAATACCGATCTGCGGGCATTTTGCGAAGCCATCGACCGGCAGCAACGCGAACAGCATTCAACCAAAGAACTCATCGAGCTGAAAAAACGCCTGGCGACGATTGAAAAGCAGCTAAAGCGGGACAAGCCGTCTTGATTGCGGATTGCGGATTTTAGATTTCGGATTTTGGATTTCGTTTTTTTATTCACAGATTACGCATCCGCCTGCCTCGCCTTGCGGCTTCCGTCTTCGCTTAAGCTTCGCCGGACAAGCGCAATGGCGGGCGTGGGATTAACGCAGATCAAAAAAAAAGATGATAAAAACTTAGAGATGATTGAGGAATAATTCATTTGAGTTAATCTTAGCTATGACGGGCATATAATCCCGTCTAGAAGAAGCTGTGAAATTGATCGGGAATGAATTGAATAAAAGGGGAATCCATTTGATGCGGATTCCCCTTTATAATGGCGCTAACTGAAATTTACGTCTATTTTACGGTGCGATATTCATACCGCGACCGAAAGTCCATGGTATTGGCATATACCAGCTTGGGGACCAATCTGCCGTATTTTTCTTTGGGGTCACTTACGCCGACGCTAAACGGACCGCCTTCCATCAGATTGATTCCGGCCACCTGGGTAGTGCCGGAGCTGGCCCGTGTCCAGCAAGTGGCCCCGCTGTCGGTTTCCAGGATTCGGGTTTTGAGTGCGGCTTCAATATAGGCTCTGGCGTTCAAAGACTTGACCGAAGTGGTGACCTTGATTTTGGGCTTTAATTGAGAAATCTGCAGATGGCCGACAATGACGGCAGCCACCTTATACTTTTTGCCGATCGATTGAATGGTTTCCGGGTTAAGCTGACTGTGTCCCAGAGAACGCAACAGGTGATTCGCATCCCCCAGCTCAAGGATACGTGTGCCCGGTTGCGCTGATTGAATGTTTTCAATAAAACTTTGGGTCACATAAGGCTTGAGCGTATCTTCAGCATTCGTTGAAAATTCAACTACGCCGATCGAAGGATATGTTTTCAAATCAACTTTAGGGGGTATCAGCACCTTTTCCTTATGCGCACATGCCAGAAGCATGACCATCAGGGCTGCCAGCAATAAAAGGGAAACATGCCCCAACCTGATTCCTTTGCGTATGAAACAGCCAGTTTGTTTCGTTTCCACGTCATACCCCTTGTTTATTATTTGTTTTTTTATATTTAACTATCCGACGGGTAAAATCTGCTGAGATTCAGCGGATCGAATTTGCAGCTATTACTAGTATCGGTGGTAAAAACCAATTCTTGAGCGAAATGTTCAGGGGACGGTATATTTTACAGATATGCACAACAAATCCATAATAAATGGGATTTGGTGATAGAGGCACGATATGTATCAAAAATAAAGGCTCAAAAAAGTGTGTATTCACCATGGCAAATCTGCAATCTCATTGGCCAAAAAAAATGCATGGGTTTTTCTCT
>JASFIV010000171.1:0-10106 GCA_050122475.1 Desulfobacterales bacterium
GTATCACGCCTGTCATGAAATCGCACGGCATCACAAATTTGCTGGGGCACTTTAAACCGCTGCAACACCAGCGCACCAATTTCGGCATGACTGATCCCCAAAATCATTTTTTCCGCATCGCAAGAGGGTAGATCCTGTGATTTTTTCAACGCCACAATTTGCTTGTGTTCATCTTTGAAGTATACTGCAATGACTAGTTTTCCAATATTTTGCAGTGTGGCCACCGTGAACAGATCGTCCAGCTGGTTAAAATTCAGTATTTCCCCCAAAACCTTGGCAACGGCTGCACAGACCTGAGCCTGTTTCAGGAATTTTTCAAAATTAAATTGCTTGAGACGCCGGGTAAAATGATCCATTAAAATGGAGGTGACCAATATATCTTTCATTTTACCGTAACCCAGCAACTGGACCGCATAGTTAATCGAGCGGACTTCCCGGCTGCCGTAATAGGCTGAGTTGGCGATGTTTAAAAAGCGGGTCGCCAGACTCGGCGACAACTTTGCGACAATTTGGTCAAAATTGCTGGTTGGATTGTTGAGCAAGGTAATAATCTCGACAACCTCCGTATCAACCAGCGGCAGTTTATCGATTTTGTTTTCAATTCTCTCGATTGTTTCTTCAGTTGTCATTCGATATCCTCCCCGCTAAAATTTTTCTGAGCAGCGGCGTTGCGAGTGCGGCCCATTAATGGCGGGTCCTTTGATCAACATCTGGGATGTCGGTTGAATGTGTCATAATCCCTTGAAGATATATATAATCACAACAGCAATAGGCATGCCAAACCACGGTATGATAACCGCTATCAGCGAAGGGGTCATGCAATCCCTTAAAATTCGGTTCCAAAGGCCGTTTCATGCACGCTAACGAGGTCGCTGCGTGTTAAACCGGTGAAGACACCCACCATTTCTGACAAAGCCTTGACATCTGTTGCCAAAATCTTGTCAACAAAAGAAAAACCCTGTTAGGGGGGGGTGCCTAACAGGGTTCGTCGGAGGTGGGAATGAAGGAAAGGAGGAAACTTCATTCCATATTTGCCATATAACTATGCAACTACTGTGCCATTTGAATATATGTAAAGATCGATTTTAAATTCGACTGGCAATCAAACCGCTATATGCATTATTAACTAATATTTTCAATATATTAAAACATAAGTGGGTTTCATTGTCTGACCTGAAAAGATTTTTCATATCGTTAACCAGTTGTGGCAAGATGCACAATTTGGATTCAAATTTTTGACCGCTAGGCAAATATTTGCATCCGTTTAAGGCTGACCTTGCAGCAGCGTCCGGGTGCATCTATTCGCTATCTATTTAAATTATTTGTAAATATCGACAGCATCAGGCTATTTTGAGAGAGTGAAGCAAAAAACCAAGCACAAAATTTTTCGTCAGATTCATCAAAATTGGCACTATTTTGCTCATTTGCAAAATGCGAACAAAATTTTTGCATTTTGCGAATCTAGCCCACAACCCACCAAATCGACAGCGGGCATTTGGTCACAAGGCGGGCATGTTTCCGACCATAAGCGTAACAATTGTAGCGCTATTTGCATTTTGACATCAAGTTTTAGGCCAAAATTCCGATACCATTATAGATTCTTATGTTCAGGGAGTTCACTTACGGTATGGAAGAAGGCTATAAAACCTTATCGGTTGCCCAGGCAGCTGCCCTTTGCGATGTTGGACGCACCACCGTTGGATACTGGATTCGTTCCAAAAAGCTGACCGCCGTACGCCGCGGCAAAAAATATGAAATACCGGTTCAAAATCTGCTGTATTTTTTAAAAACCAACGGCCAAGAGATACCCGCGCAGCTTGAGAACGTGAATTTGAACGGACCGGTTTTTCAAACCTTTCAAAATTGTTGGCAATACTATCAGGACCAGTCCCATGGCTTGAATTGCCCGCAATGTATCGTCTTTAAAAACAAGCTTGCGGTATGCTTTAGCGCGCGCATCGACGGCAAAATCAATTGTTCGGGGGGGTGCCAAAAATGCCGCTATTACCGGGAAGCGTATTATCCGCGGGTTCAGTTTATTCATCAATTCGAAATACCGGCAGCCATTATTAAAGATTTGAATATCTGGGCTGGAAACGCGGCTATGGCGAATCTTTGTGAAACCCATCAAAAGCATCTGGTGGGGATGGGCATTGAAAAGATCATCCATCCGCGATCCCTGGAACAGGTCATTACATGTGTCAAACGCAAGGCCCTGGGGGATCCGGGAACCCTATCCGAATGCCGAATCTACATAAAAAACCATCAGGTCGATGGGATGAAAATAAAGTGTTCGGTTTTTGTCTTAAACCAGCCACCGGGTGCTTTTTTGATAATGGCGGTACCTGACCTCAATGATCAGCCGATGTCTCAAAATCAAACATATAAAAAACTGAGTGAAGAGTTGACCCAATGAAATGGGGATTAAAAAAAGAACAGCCCGCGGGCGTTGAGCCGCAGGCGTTACCTGAATGTCTCGAGACCTGCCGGGAGAAAAAAGACTTTTTCCTGTCTGCCATACAAGCGCTTTTGCAATTCATCAACGATTTTGCCCTTGATATCAAAGAGCTCAAAAGTGATGCCTTTAAACAGCAGCTGGTTGAGCTGGAAGCTGAGTTTGCGCAGAACCCCAAACTGAAGAAAACGATTTCGGCTTTCCGCAAGCATAGTAAACGGATTCGACGGTTTATCGATCGGCAGAATCGATATCTGACGGAGCGTGAAAAAGAGCTCAAAGATATCATTGACTTACTGGCCAAGGCGATGGTTACCCTGGATTCCGACAATCAGAAATACCATCAGCAGATTTACCGGCAAAGTGAAAAAATCGAGCAGTTTACCCGTCTGGATGACATTAAAAAGCTCAAGCAAGCGCTGATCCTTGAAATTGAAAATATCCGAAAAACCGTGCGCGCCAAGCAGGATCGCGACAGCCGACAGCTGAAAAGTCTTTCAAAACAGGTCAGCACGCTTAACGTGGAATTAAGGAAGGCCAGAGTCGACTCGGTGACCGATGGGCTTACAGGTGTCTTTAACCGCAAAGCCCTTGATCACCACCTGAATTCTCTGGTCGAACAAAACACCCGGACACCGGCTGCATTTGCGGTTATGATGGTGGACATCGATGATTTCAAGACCATCAATGACGCCTACGGCCATCCCACCGGCGATCGTGTTCTGCTGGCTCTGGCTCAGAAATGCCAGGGTCTGATTCGCAACGATGATTTTATTGCCCGCTACGGGGGCGAAGAATTTGTGATTGTGCTACCCAGCGCGTCTTTAACCAATGCCACCAAAAAAGCCCAACGGATCTGCGCATCGGTTGGTGATACCCGTTATGCGTTGAATGACAACAAGGACGTCCATATTCTGAACATCACCGTTTCCATCGGCATTAGCGTTTATCAAACCGGCGATACAGCCGAATCGGTTATCACCCGGGCTGATCGAGCCCTTTATCTGGCTAAAAAAACCGGCAAAAATCGGGTTGTATCGGAAAAAGAATTGATTCCCGACGATGCTGTCAAAGAGCAATAATCTTACCCTTGGAGGCAAATTTTACCGCTGAAAATGCTCGGCTGATAAAAACGATTTGAAGCTTTTTTAAAAATATAGTTAATAATTCAGTATAGATATAAAAAGTTAAAATTGAAATTTTCTCTTGCATGATTTTTGCATAATTTTTCTGCAGCGATTTGTAGCGCTTGTCACAATAATATTCTGAAAAAAGGATTGCGGCCTAAGTGTTGTCGCAAAAAAACGTTCCTCAATCGGAACATTTTTTTGACAACCACTATAAAACCGATACCCGCACCCAGAAACAAGGATCCATACCATGAAAATTGACGGCAACAATGACATCGCACACAGCACAACCGCTGATAAATCAACATCCGAACAAGCAACTGTGACTGAAGAATTTAAAAAGATCCTCAAAGCGTCCGTCGATCGCTCGAAAACGCAAGCGGCTAAAATTCAAACCGCCCCTCAGCCAAACCCCTTGGCGGCGGTTCATTTCACGCCGCTGTCGCCTGAGGCCAGAAAGATTACCGTCGAGCGCCTAGATAATCTTTTGGATTTACTCGATCAATATCGAAACCAGCTGGCAGATCCAAAGGTGACCCTGCGACAGATTGAACCGCTCTTGAATACGATTTCCAAAGAAAAAGAGCAGCTGTCAGCGGTTTTGAATGGCATGCCCGACGAAGATGGTCTTAAGGATATTGTCCATCGCACCCTGATTACGACGTCCCTGGAGGTTATGAAATTCAACAGGGGTGATTACATCCCGGTGTATTGATATCACGGCGTTGAAGATGCATGCATTTTCCCGTCACCGAACGTCGTATTTAAATCAAATTGAGGCCTATGTTGCCCGTATGCCGAGTCTATCGACAACTGCAACAAAGGTGCTCGAAACGTGTAATAATCCACAATCTTCACCCAATGATCTGAATCGGTTAATTGCGCTGGACCCGGTGCTTGCCGGTCAGGTTCTGCGGCTGATCAACTCTGCCTATTACTCACTCAGGCACCCGGTTTCATCGCTCACGCGTGCCATTATTATGCTGGGGGTAAACACCGTCAAAAACCTGGTGCTAAGCTTTGCCATCCTGCAGCAGTTACCGATTGCAAAACGATTTGGGGCCCTATCTCCGGTTTCCTTTTGGGAGCACTCGGTTGCTGTCGGTGTGATTGCCAAATGGCTTGCCGAATTTAAAAGGGTCGATCTGAAAGATCAGGAGGACTATTTTGTGGGGGGGCTTTTGCATGATCTGGGTAAGATACCGCTCAACCACCAGTTCGCCGATGAAACTCAGCAAGCTATGGTGCTGGCTAGACAACATCGCTGGTCAGCGGTTCATGCTGAAAGCATCATCTTTGGCTTTGATCATAGCATGGTTGGTGGTCTGATTGCCCGCAAGTGGCGTTTGAGCCCGGCATTCGTTAATGTTCTCGCATATCACCATCGGCCCGCAGAATCTCCTGAAAACAATCCTCAGCTGGTTTTTATGGTAGCACTGGCCGATGTTTATGCCCGGTTACTGGAAAACGATTTGGATGAAGACGCATTGGCCGATGATGAATTTGCAACGCTCCTAATGGCGCGTGTCGGCCTGGATGCGTCCACCTTGGCGCAAGTCAGAAATACCGTCCTTGCCGAAATCGATCGCGCCAAAATCTTTTTGGAAATTTCTCAAAGGAAACCCGGTCATGATCGTTAAATTTTGGGGCGTACGGGGATCCATTCCAACCCCGGGATCCGAAACCGCCAAATATGGCGGCAACACGATATGCATCGAGATGATCTTCGCTGATATTCAACGGCGTATTATTATTGATGCAGGCTCCGGCCTGCGCCTGCTGGGCGACCATCTGCTGGCCGAACAGGCCAGCGGGGAGGCTATTAAAACCGATATTTTCTTAACGCACACCCATCTGGATCACATCATCGGATTTCCTTTTTTTGCACCCATATTCATACCCAAGACCCGTCTAAGGGTCTACGGTCCGGTAACATGCGAGACAGAATCTCTGGAAACCGTCATCGGAGGGCAGCTGTCCTACCGATACTTCCCGGTGCGCCAGCAAGAGTTGGCTGCCCATATTGATTATATCAATCTGGCGGAGGGCTGTTTTGACCTGGGCGATGATATCCAGTTAACGACCAAATATCTGAATCATCCGCTTCTATGTCTCGGGCTGCGATTTGAGTACAAAGGCCGGGTCTGCTGTACCGCTTACGATACCGAGCCCTTTCAAAATTTGTTTGTCACCGATCCTCGGGATCCGGCTTTTGATGCCCTTATGGCCCATCAAGGTGAGGCGGCTGCCACAGAAGAAAATCGGCGTATGTCAGCATTTTTTGCCGGTGCGGACCTGCTCATTCATGATGCTCAATATACGCAACAGGAATATGAAACGTCCCGCAAAGGGTGGGGACACTCTCCAATGGAGTCTGTGATTTATGCGGCCCAACAATCTGATGTCAGGATGCTGGCCCTTTTTCATCATGATCCAATGCGGACCGACGTGCAATTGGATGAATTGACAGAAATGCTGTGCGATCGCAGACATGCCGGGGATACGGACGTTTTTTTTGCCCGGGAGGGCATGCAGCTTAAAATTTAGTAAGGCAGGTTAGCCGGTGGGCCGGTTGTGTCGGTTGAGCCCGTCAAGAACAAATATATTTTAAACCAGCTTAACGGGCTAAACGGGCTTAACGGGGCGACCGTGATTCAGAGGTCCAGCGGTAATCGATGGCGCAGGTACTGTCTTTGCAATTCATAAATCAGGTCGGTTAAACGCCTCTTTTCGCTATTGCTGATCTTATAGAACTCGAGACCCAACTCATAACGGCTTTGTTGTGACTTTTTTTCTACGCGCTTTATTTCGAGGGTCTCAATCTGTATCGGCCGCTGCAAAATTTCAGCTGGAAATACCAGGGTGACGTCTTCTAACCGCTGGGCCACTGCGAGAGGCGAATTTTCGGGCATGTCGGTGCGGGTTTGAACCCATGCTGCAAGCGAGCCGCCGATACTGATATTCATGACTTCTAACTCAAGTCGATTCCCATCTTTTGAAAAGTGAATATGCGTGCCTTGCGGTGCATCGATCCGAAAAAGTTCTCTTCGCTGTTGGCGCTCTAATTCATGAGGTGCTGTCAGGTAGATGCGGTTACCCACAATTTCGCCACCGACAGTTGTAAAGTCATATTTGATCTGATCCATTCCGCTAAATTCAAAGTGTATTTGCCAGACATCCAAATCGGCAGCAGCTTTTTCAAATCCCTCCGGGATGTCGATAACCAGATGGGGTATTTTGTTATGATCCACTATTTTGAGAATCCGAGTCAGGTTCTCATATTCGGTATCAATGAGGGTCAGTTTGAGGAGGGTTTTGTACCGGATAAGAGTGTCCAATAATGCGGTGATGGCACTACCTGTAATGGTTTCAAAATTGGCCATGGTTCTTGTTGCATGCGCGCTTATAGTTTTGCGACACTGTCGGCATACGAAGGATCCTGCAACAGCTTTTTGGCAAAGTCCAGATATTTTCCCGTAATGGCTCGGACCGCCAGCTGAAGGGCATAAGGTTTAATCGGTTTTTCCAGCAGATAATTCACCCTTGATGCCAAACACATATTGACGACGTCGTCACTGGCATTTCCGCTAATGATAATTGCATCTTGATGAGCGGTCGGATACTTTTTTTCAATCGCATCCAGAAAGTAGAATCCACTCAGACCGCCCAGAAATACGTCGATAATAAAAATGGCGACGCCAACTTCACGCTGCAGGCAATAATCGATGGCTTCGTCGGCGTTTGTGAAAGCGATGACGTTTCCCCAACTGTAAAAGGTTTCAACCAGTTCGCTGATGACATCGCAAATGCCTTTGTCATCATCAATGATAATGACGTCTAAACCATCTGACATGTTTCTTCCTCCCATCGATGTTCAAATTGTTGCAGCTTGACCTGGCTACAGGGTAGGGCATGCCCCGGTCGGGTTTTAGAATTCACTATCTCCCCGGCGTTGCAGATTGTATTTTTCAATTTTGCGATACACGGTTGAGACGTTGACACCCAGTATTTTGGCTGCTTTGGGGCGGTTTCCGCCTGTAATGCGCAATACTTTTTCAATGTGACGCTTTTCGAGTTCCTCGAGCGTCAACAATTCCACGGTTTTGCGCCGCTCCGGGCCTTCATAGGGTAGCAGGTTTAACGTCGCAGCCAGAGTCAGGGTTTTTGATTTTTCCAGCAACACGGCGGCTGCAATAATGTTCTCCAGTTCGCGCACATTTCCAGGGAAAGAATACTGCATCAGACGTTGCTCCAGATCCGGTGACAGTGAACGGATATCTTTGTCGTTAGCCCGGGCATGGTTTTTGAGAAAATGCCGGGCAATCGGCAGAATATCTTTATTTCGTTCCCTGAGCGGCGGCACGTTTATGTTGTACATATTGATGCGGTAATATAGGTCGGCTCGAAATTTACCTTTAAGGATTTCTTCGTTGATATCTTTATTTGTGGCGGCAATGATGCGCACATCCACATTACGAATTTCGGTGCTGCCCAGGCGATAGAGCTCACGCTCCTCGATAACGCGCAATAGTTTGCCCTGAAGTGATGGGTCCAATTCAGTGATTTCGTCTAAAAACAGAGTACCGCTGTTGGCAGCTTCGAAAAATCCGATTTTTTCATTACCGGCATCCGTATAGGCTCCCTTGGCATGCCCGAAAAATTCATCTTCAAAAATCGTTTTGCTGAAGGACGCCATGTTGACAGCGTAAAACGGCGCATTGGAACGATTGCTCAATTTATGAATAACGCGCGCCAGCATTTCTTTTCCAGTGCCGGATTCACCGTGGATTACAACACTGTAGTCGGTGCCGGCAACGGCTTCCACCTGATGAAATACCAATGCCATGGCTTCATCTTCCGCAACCATATCTGTAAATGCCGCCGGGTTCTTCAGATTGGAAAATACCTTCTTGCTGCCAAACTGCGCCAAATCATGTTGAACGTTCACCTTTTCAAGCGTGCGGTTGACAAGCGCGATCAGTTTATCACTATTAAGTGGCTTGACCAAATAGTCTGAAGCGCCCAGGCTCATGGCTTGTACGGCAGATGCAACGTCATCGATGGCACTGACAATCACACAGTCGATATCGGGAGCTTCTGCTTTGATGGTCTCAAGAACCTCCATTCCCGTTAACTGTGGCATCATCAGATCCAGTAAAATCAATTGAAAATCATATTCGCGAACCAGATCCATGACCCGCTGGCTATTGGAAACCAAAGCGGGCTCCGGCAAACCCGAGCTGACCAGAGTTGCTTTAATGCTTAATAACAGACCCTCATCATCATCTACGACCAGGACCGGGCTTTTCTTCTGTGGTATTGATTCCATAAATCACTAGAATAATTTTATTTTTAGCGTTCAGCGGCAATCGTGCGCGAGGCTTGAATGATGCCAACATTCAGATGTGCGCGATCATGATTTATACTGAAATGCACGCATCGGAGAAATGAAAACAATACGAGGTACTTCCGATACCATTTATGTTAAATTGAAATGTGAAAACAGTCAATGTTTTTCTATTGAAGTGGTTTGTAAAGTACTAATATTAATTTATTTACTGATTATTTGCAAAATGCAAAAAAGCTGGCGCGTTATTCGTTATCCGTTATTGGTTATTGGTTTTGGCGGTCTTCCATCATTCAATCAGGCGCCCGTTTAATACAATTGAATCACCCGCTAAGCATCAATCCAATTAACAAAAGACAATCACCGGATAACTAATAACCAATAACAAATAACCAATAACGGTTCTCAGCTACCCGTGAAGATGCGCTCAATGGTATCTTGAAGGCTTTGCTGCCAGGGTGGGGTATCGATTCCAAATTGAACTTTTAAGCGGGTGCAATCCAGAGCGGAATACAGCGGGCGTGGTGCCCGCGTGGGCCAATCTGCAGTTGAAATAGCTTCCGCTTGTCGGATCCGCAGGGGGGTATATGGGGTGGCCAGTTCGATAATTTTGTTTGCCAAACCATGCCAGGTCGTAATGCCGGCACCGCAGTAATGGTAAGTTCCCCATGCCAATTTTTCAGCAGTGCCCATTTTCCGCGCGATGATCAGAATTGCTGCGGCAAGGTCTGCCGCACTGGTCGGTGAACCCTGCTGATCGGCGACAACTTTCAGCGCCTTTTTTGCGGAGGCCAGTTTCAGGATGGTTTTAACAAAATTATGGCCGTAAACGCTGTAAAGCCAGGATGTGCGCACTATGATGTGTTCGGGCAATGCGGATCGGACGGCGGCTTCACCCTTTGCTTTGCTCTGGCCATAGATGCCCAGAGGAGTGATCGGATCGCTTTCCTGATAGGGCCGATCTGCAGTGCCATCAAAGACATAATCGGTGGAAATGTGAATGAGTACATGACGGTACTCAGCACAATATCGGGCCAGATAGGCAGGCCCGTCGGCGTTAACGGCATACGCCCGATCCGGTTCATCTTCAGCCCGGTCTACATTCGTATATGCGGCGGCGTTCATCACTACAGCTGTTGACAGGCTGGCCAATACCTGCTTGATGCGGTTTTCA
>JASFIV010000172.1:0-10080 GCA_050122475.1 Desulfobacterales bacterium
TTGTATAGCAATATAAAATATTGATAAATAACCAAAGCGGTTGAATCTTGCCACCTGTACTATGAAATCAATATTTCATGTTTATTACAAAAGGATAGTGATACATTGGAGATGGTCAAAGCACAGATTTTAACATTTACAATTTATTACGCGATAAATTTCCCGCGTAACAACTATTTCTTCTCCTTTGAGCATTTTTGATATTATGGGAGTGACTGGATCAAAATTTTCAGCAAGTCGCTCCATCACTGCTTTTTCCGGAATTTTCTGCCACGTATGCTCACCGATAATTTTTAACCTCGTAGCATGTTAATTCAATTTCCAAAATTATAAATCTCCTAAGTTATTTTTTATAAATCATAATGATTCTGATAAATTGCAAAAACTACACTTAATTCAAAATATCGTGCTTTGATAAAACTACAGTTAATATGGACGGCTGAACTCTTATAGATTCTTAAAGAATCATCAATGATTTATTTTTGAGATTATTTTAAAGCAAAATGTCTTCAGAACTCGCGCATCAGCATCGCCCCCGCGCAAAGAGCCAACATTATTGCAACTAACATTGCTTTTGATGCCGGTCCCAATAACTTAATAGCAGCCACCATCACAGAGATTGAAGCGGTAGCGGCTATCACCATTGCTGGAGCCATTATCCATGGAATCTTATCTGCTAGCGCTAATAGGTGTTGCATTTGATCCCCTTATGGTCCTGAGCAGACCCTGTGACGGTGTTGTAAGATTTAGTGGCGATTTTAAAAGAGTGCGTTATTGAGCTCTAAGTCTACCCCAAGTTGAATTTAATAAGGAGATCAGAAATAAATGTCAAATAAAAATTATAAATAATAACATATGGTTATAAAGATATATGGCTTTGTTTTATTCTATAAATAAACAAAAGCGTAAGCATCAGGGAAAACAGTGCATTCTTAGGCAAAACCACAAAGTTTATAAAAGGCTTGACAGAGGAACCCACATAGAAGCCGATACATTGGAAGGTCATCTGTTTAAGCCTGTGAAACTCCAAATCCCCCTGCCAACCAAAAAAACAAAGCAAAAATAACGGCCTGAACGATCCAGCCGATTAAACAGACTCCGACTGCCCGCCAAGTACTATCGTAATCAAGCGCCTGCCTGACGGCTATAACCATCGCCACCAGCATCCAGATACCAACAATGAAATTGACAATGGCCCCCAACGTGGGGATAATTGCCAAGACACGTAGAACTCCCGGAGAACTGGAGAATCCGATGGTGCGCAGCAATTCCCCGTAATCTGCTTTTGTTTGTGGTTCAGGTAACAGCCTGGTACCAATATAATATGTCAGAAACGCCCAGATAAACCATCCGAGCAGGGCAACTACAGTTCCTAAAATAAGTCCGCTTATTCCCGTAACGTTGATAGTTCCGATTCCAGCAGCAACGCTTGAGAAAATGACCACTCCCATGGCCTGCCCCATAGCCCCCTTGTCCGCTTCGACCTCTTCATAAAGGGCTGCATCCAGTTTTGCTGCCCGTATCATTCGATCTGTAAATGATGCCATGATTTCCCCCTTTTACTATCCAGATTGAAGGCAAAGATCAAGAATCACGATTAAGATGATACTTTCCATTTTGATAATACGTTTTCAACTGACTCACTAACATGTTCACGTGCTTCCCATCGATCATGACCTCTTGATAAAAGTTCGTCATAATTCGTTTCATTATGACGAATGTGAGCAATGACAGATAGCCGAATCGCTTCTTCATCAAGATTTTTTGCCGTTGCAGAGCGACCGATTCGGCCGCTAAATTTAAGACAAGCATGTTCGGCTATTTCCACCGCTGATCCAGAAGGGCATCCAGTATAAAGTTCTCGTATACGGGCTGCAAATCGCTTGACATAATCGCGGTCTAGTTGAGCTCGCCGCATAGCTTCCCGTTCTCTTCGCAGCGCCCTGGCCTTTCTATCTTCTAAGCACTCTTGTTCTGCTTGTTCCAAGGCCCTGGATTCAACTAACAAGCCTTGCCTTTCATAAAGCTTTCGAGCACCGCTCCATTTCAACACAACGGCAGACAGCATCGAGTGCTTGCGAGCTCGCCTGGTGAGGGCTGCATCTCCTGATGGAAGAAAAATAAGATGATCCAGGTCCGCACATGGCAGACATAAGGCTCCCTTGTCTTTAACCAGCATTATCCAGGCTTTACGACCAAGCTCCTCACTGCATTCATCGCAAGTAGACTCTCTGGTTGAAATGAACACCTTTAGGTCAGCCGTTTGTTTCATATTCCTCACTCAATTGAATCAGAAAGCCAAGCAATTGTTTCGCAACATTTGTAACTTTAAATAATAAAAGTTCAATAAATGCAGATTCCAGATAATATAGCAAATGATTAATAGGTTGTATTCCTTTTTTACTTTCAACAGAGAAACTCCAGAAAATTCAAAAAGAACATGCCACTGAATCTGAAGTACGGCTATTTTGGGGCTGACTTGTGTATTTTTATAGGCAACCTAAACTTTTTTGGGCAGTTGGTTTTGTTAGACTTCGTGCCTGTATCGAATCTTTGAAAGTGGGCCAAAAATTTAAGATTAGCGAACGGAAGATAAATATTTACAAAGGGGTAGATGTATAGCCGAAATTCCAAATCCGGCATAATTGTAAATTTGGAAATGTCATCCAAAAACCCTGTAATTCAAACTGCATCTAATACATCCGCTAATTTTTGGATACCATCCAGGTCAAAGTCTTCGGCCATCTGTATAATTTTTTTGCTGAGCAGCGTGCAAGAATCTGATTGGTCCTTAATTTCTTCTGCGATGGCGTTTAACGTGGTTACATCTCCCATTTCAGCCGCATCGCGAATACGTTTGGCAAAGCCTTCAGATAATTCTGTGGCAATTTCTATAAGATCATCATCGGAAAGTTGTTCGGCGTTTTCTTCAGCGGATGCACCAAGACTTTGGGCCGATTCCAGGGCCTGATTGAGCGCGGTTTCAAGATCTGAGAATCTTGAATTCAGCTCCTTTACGGAGGGGGTTTTCTTTTCGACGCTTTTGACGAGTTTTTCCAGATTCACCGCGGCAGCCTGCAGTTCCGTGGCCGCAAGATTACCTGCTAAGCCTTTGAGATTATGCACCAGGCTGTGGGCTTGATCAAAATCCTCGGAATCAAGCGCCTGCCGTATTTCATTTGCTGTCGCGTTATAGTCCGTAGCAAAACTTAAAAGCAGCTTCCGGTAAAGTTTTTTGTTTCCCTGCAACCGCTTTAAGCCGTCTGCCAGATCAAATCCCAACAAAGATTCTGGAAGTTCATCTACCGCCGGGCGCGTCTTATCCGGTTCAGTTTGCTCGACAGGGACTTCTGATTGCTCGAGCCGGGATCGTTTCTCATCCGGTTTTATCCATTTCTGTAGAGTTGAAAACAGCTGGTCGGGATCAATGGGTTTGGTCACATGGCCGTTCATGCCGGCTTGCAAACTTTTGTCCTCATCACCCGCCATGGCATGGGCGGTCATGGCAATAATTGGTAGCTCTTTGAAACGATTGTCTTTGCGGATTTCACGGGTGGCCGTTAATCCATCCATTACCGGCATTTGAATATCCATAAGGATGACATCATATGGATTTGTTCTTGCAGCGTCGACGCCTTCCTGACCATTATTTGCTATTGTAACGTTGAGACCCGCACCTTGCAGGATCTCCATTGCTACTTGCTGATTAATCTCATTATCTTCTACCAATAACACGCGAGCCCCTCGCAAATTTTCCAAAGCCTCGGCTTCCTGCTCAGGTTTTTGCACAATCCGCGAAGTGCCAGGCACTTCTTCGCCAAATGCCTGCATGATGGTGTCAAAAAGCATCGATGGATTCACCGGTTTAAGGAGAAAGCCCTCGAGTCCCAACTCATCGGCCTGCCGCATAATCTCTTCACGGCCATAGGCTGTCACCAAAATGATAGCTGGAATTTTGTTCAAACCCTTATGATCCTTGATCCGTTTGGCTGCTTCGATACCGTCCATACCCGGCATTTTCCAATCCATAACAACCAGCTCGAAAGGTGTTTCTATGTTCGCACTCTCGAGTTCTGTGATTCCCTCCGGTCCGGAGGCGGCCACGGTGACCTCGAAAGTGAAAGATTCCAGCATCTCCTGTAAAATGTC
The DNA here is from genome assembly GCA_050122475.1 of Desulfobacterales bacterium. Taxonomy (GTDB): domain Bacteria; phylum Desulfobacterota; class Desulfobacteria; order Desulfobacterales; family JAHEIW01; genus JAHEIW01. The sequence goes on from JASFIV010000172.1 coordinate 4,150, forward strand.
TCTTGAGGTTGCGTTGTCGTCCACTACCAAAACTCTCATGCCGCGCAATTCAGATGCAGGTTTATAATGCTTTTTGGCTTTTTCCTTTCCCAGTCCGAACGTGGCAGTAAAACTAAAGGTACTGCCTCGGTCCTTCACACTCTCGACCCATATTTCGCCACCCATCATCTCTGCCAGCCGTTTGCTGATGGTTAACCCCAGTCCGGTGCCGCCATATTTGCGGGTGGTCGAAGTGTCTGCCTGCATAAAAGGTTGAAACAGTTTGGCTGCCTGTTCTGCGGTCATACCCACACCGGTGTCTTGAACCGAAAATTTCAAGGTGACCTGTGACTTGTCTTTTTTGACCAATTCGGAGGAGACGACGATCTCGCCCGCTTTGGTAAATTTTACGGCATTGTTCGATAAATTAATCAGAATTTGCCCGAGACGCAGCGGATCACCTACAAGTACTGCCGGCACGGCTGGATCTGTCTTAAAAAGCAGTTCCAGCCCTTTTTCCTGGGTTTTAATGCCCACCAGGGTCGATACGTTGTCAAGGGTGTCCTCAAGCTGAAAGTCCACGGACTCCATGTCCAGTTTGCCGGCTTCGATTTTTGAAAAATCCAGGATGTCATTGATAATCCCCAGTAGCGACTTGGCTGAGCTATCTACTTTCATGATGTAGTCGTGTTGCTTGGGCGTCAGATCGGTTTTCAAAGCCAGATGCGCCATTCCGATAATAGCATTCATGGGGGTGCGAATTTCGTGGCTCATGTTTGCCAGAAATTCACTTTTGGCTTTTGTTGCTTCAACCGCAGTTTCTTTGGCAATCTTTAGTACATCCTCTGCCTTTTTTCGCTCTGTAATTTCGTTGATCACGAACACAAAGCCGCCATCTTCCGTTGGTGCGCGATATACTTCCGTGGTTCGATTGCCGGGTAATTTATCTTCATATATCGTCATTTTTTTGGCCTGCGCGGGATCTTCGTACATTTCAAGGCGTTTTGTGACCAACTCTTGTGGGTCCCCCGGACCATAGTCACCGCGTTCGGCACGAATGCGCAATAAATTAGTAATCGGCATCCCTTTTTGGCCTAGCCCGGTTGGAAAATTATATAATTCGTGAAATTGTTCGTTGGTGAGTTGAAAGCTAAAGTCTTTATCGATCATGAAAATCCCGCCGATCATACTATTTACGGCGGTACTCAATTGGGCTTCCTTTTCTTTTATGACCGCTTCAGCATGCTTTTGTTCGGTGATATCCATAAATGTAACGACAACACCGACGATCTGCTCGTCTTTTTTTATCGGTGTGCTGGCGTATGCGACTGGAAAAGACGTGCCGTCCTTACGCCAGAGCACCTCGTCGGCAATGTAATGCTCGGTGCCGTCAACACGGGTTAAATACATGGGGCATTCGCCTTTCGGATAAGCCGATCCATCCGCATGTGAATGGTGTATTTTTGCGTGGATTTCCTCGCCGATAAGCTCTTCTGGATCGTAACCCAACATTCGGTAAGCAGCCGGATTAATAAACGCAACTTTACCACCCAGGTCGACGCCGAAAATACCCTCGCCCACGGATTCTAAAAGCAGGCGGGACCTTTCCTCGCTTTCGCGCAATGATTCCCGGATTTTCTTTTGTTCCGTAATGTCTTCTTTTACGGCTACAAAATGGGTTATCTCACCTTCTTCATTTTTGATAGGCGATATGGAGGCGCTTTCCCAAAACTCCTCATCGTTTTTGCGTTTATTTTTGAATTCACCGCGCCAAATTTTACCGGCGAGGATCGTATCCCAGAGGTCTTTGTAATAGGATTCGGGAAGATCGCCAGACTTTAATACTCTTGGATTCTGTCCGACAGCCTCTTCTGCAGAATATCCCGTAACTTCAGTAAATCTTGGGTTGACGTACTCTATGGTTCCATCTTTATTGGTAACCACAACCGAAGCCGGGCTGTTTTCGGTAGCCTGCGACAACTTGCGCAGCTCGGCAGTCCGCTCCTGCACGCGCAGCTCCAGTTCGTCCCTGGCACGCATCAGCGCCTGGCTGGTGCGTTCACCGATGATCAAAACGAATAATATGGCTCCAACAGATAGAACCAGGGTAAATCCCAAAATACCGAAAATCGTCATCCGCGTTCGGTAATAATTGAACAGGGCCTCATCCACGTCAACCTCTACCGCCAGTCCGATGTCAACATCTGCGTTCCAAAGCCAAGCCCCAAAAACCGGCACCCCGCGGTAATCACGGTATCCTTCGATGTTGGACTCGACCGCTGATTGGCTCTGGCCAGCTCCGGTGTTTTCCATTTGCTGCCGCAAGAATAAAGCGCTCGAAACCATTTGGGTCAATGGCTGCTGTGATCTTTCGATGGTGGGGCGAAATCCTTCGACCATATTGCCACCCGGATCGCGAATCTCGATGTTCAGGGCGCTTGACTGGTCTTCGGCCAGCAGCCCGATGCGTCGCAGTTGGTCCTCAAATCGGCTTGCAGACAGCATGACGCCGTTACGGTCGAAGGCATAGTTTTCGCGGGATCCTTCAAAAACCTTCAGGGCGCGTGCAAAATCTTTCCATGGATCCACACGCAGGGTCATCACCGCCAGGACCCGTCCATCCTTGTCCTGGACAGGCCCGATAAAAAACATGGTCGGCGGCTTTCTGGCCTTATCCGATTTGGATGAACGACCCAAAGCCACATCCGATGTTATGGGCGGCACAAAGCCCACCTCTCCCTGGAAGGCCCGTTGAAGAAGTTCCGGGTGCTGTTTTGAAATGAGATTACGGGTGCCGACGTTGGCGTCCCGCATGGAGCCGATGCTGACATGACCTGGATTGATTATAAAAAAGCCGATATTTTGAAAAATATCGTCTGTGTTTTGAAAAAAAGACCGCGCCTCCCTCAAGGCACCCGAAGCCAGCAGAGCTTTTTGATTGGGTTCCACTTGCAAAAGACGCTTGGTGATGGCCGCCAGTTGCGGATCGCGTCCCAGACGCGCCAGATAGGAGATTCTTTCCTTCAGCCACAGGTCAAACCGGTCCTGGCTAACGGATATGATCCCCCTGAGGCTCTCGTCCACACTCAGCAGATGACCTTTCTTGTTGCGCTCGAGCATATACCAACCCAGAAAGACCACGATGAGCAAGAAAAGGCTCAATCCGGCCAGGACAAGTCCTCGAAACCAGGTTGAGCCGAATTGAACCGCAATTTGCTCTTTTTTTATGGTTTTGATCAATATCCAGGTCAACAGACTGAGAATCAGGAATACGATAATGCCGTATGTCATCAGACGGCCATATGAAATCGGCATGGCGCCTGGTGGAGTGGGTCTATCAATAACGGGAACCCACTTCTGGCGGACTTGGAATTTTTCTTTATCGGTGATACTGGCCAGAGCCTTATTGAGGATACTGACCAGCACCGGCGCATCCTTACGGACACCAAAACCCAAATCGATAGAAAGCCCTGTGTAGCCGACAACCTTGAGATTCGTCAGCCCAAGCTCGGACATCAAGTGGTATGCAGTTGGAGCGGCAGAGATGAAGGCATCGATCTCGCCCGCGGACAAGCGCATTAGGCCATCACGAACCGTCTCCACTTCAACGTAATCTAAATTAGGGAACTGCTGACGAAAAGGGACAACATACCCGTAGCCTTTGACCACAGCTACGCGTTTGCCCTTGAGACGGCCGGGATCCGATATAGGCTGAGCCGCTTGTCCAGCGATAATCACTACCGGAAAATCCAGGTATGGGTCGGTGAAGGTCAGAGTGTCGCGCTCCGAGCTCGTCGTCTCAGACAGAACATCAACCTTGGCGGTCTCAGCCAGGTGCACAGCCTCATCCCAGGTCTTAACCGGGACACGCTCGAAGATGATACCGAGTCTGGCTTCAATAAGGTCGAGGATGTCTGCCACGATTCCGATGTATTGCCCATCGCTCGTAAACGCCTCCTGTGGCAGCCAATCCGGGTCGCCCGTGAAACGGATCTTTTGGTGCTCTGACAGCCAAGCGCTCTCTGCGTCCGAAAGGGAAATGATTCGCTTTCCGATAGGCGATACGTCCGATCTATCGATCCGCCTTTTATCGACAGCCAGCCACTTTTGCCGGATCCGGTCCATCTCCTGCTGTGTAACTGCAGCCATGGCCTTCATCAACGCGGATTGCAGCAACGGCCAGTCATCCCGCACCCCAAGCCGCAGATTTGTCAGGTCGGGATTTCCGAGTTTCACCTCGCCTGAAATCTGAAGGCCTGAAAGCATATTTTTGCTAATCAGGGTTCGAATCACGGCCGCCTCTCCGAGGGCGGCATCCGCCCTGCCGAAGACCACGGCCTTGAGACTGGCCAGGGCGTCCTCCACCGGCAAACGATTGATCTGCGGAAAGGATTTGGTCAGCACTTCTTCGTAGAAAAATCCTTTGGGAAAGGCCACAGTTTTACCGAAAAGCGCTTCAATGCTCTCATAGGCATTTTTCTCATAACTAACGACAACATTGGGATTTTTTACATACGGTTCTGTATACAGAAGGTATTTTTGTCGATCCTCGGTTTTTACGATGTTGAGCATCACATCCAGCTCTTTGCGCTTTATCAATTCCAGAAATTCGTTCCAACTGGGCCCGGTGACATATTTGATTTCAATGCCCAACTTTTCAGCCATCAGATCCATGTAGTCGATGGACAGCCCCCGGGGACGGCCGAATTCAAAATAGTTGAACGGCGGCCAGTCCTTTTCATTGTGCACCCGGATCACGGGATGCCGTTTGATCCAGGCCCGCTCCTCGGCCGTCAGGACAACGTCCGGCCGGCTTTGCTCGATCTTTTTCTCCGCAAAAGAAATCCATTTGTTTTTTATGATTTCGTGCTCACCCTTCGGTATCGCTTTGAGTGCTTTATCGATTAAACTTCTTAAAACCGGCCAATCTTTTCGAACGGCCATGCGTACACTCGGCCCCCGAAAGGGGACAGTCGCCGCGGGTTTGATGCCCACAAGCGAAAATTCCTTGATATTGTAGGAGGTCGAAATGATATCGCCGATAAAGGCTTCCGCTTCACCGGTAACGAGCTTTTTCAGCGCATCCTGAATCGTGGGTGCCGTTATCAGATCATAGGTCGGATACTTCGATCGCAGTTTTGCTTCAATGGTATAGCCTTTGACAACGACAATGGTTTTGTCCTGTAAGTCAACCATACTCAAAATGTTTTGGTTGTCGCTGCGGATAAAGATAAACTCAGTTAGCTTAAGATAAGGATCGGTGAAATGAACAAACGCTTCCCTCTCCTTAGAGTGATAAATAGCTGGCAGGACATCGATCTTCTTGCGGCGGAGCATGGTCAAAAGCTCATCCCAGGAGGGGCCGGTAACCATTTCCACCTCGATGCCCAGTTTTTTGCCAATGACCTTCAAATAATCATCTGCAATACCGACGTACTTTCCCGTCTGGTCAACAAAATCGAAGGGGGCCCAGTCCGTTTCGCCGCCGACCACGATCTTGCTGTGGGCCGCCAGCCATTCCTTCTCCGCATCGGTAAAAGCGATTTTCTCTGCTTCTGATACAGCTCCCACCGGTGCCGTCATTGCGACCGCTAAGATCAAAAATGTCGCAAAAATCGAAGCGCCTGTTTTTATACTTATCATGAGTTTACCCTTACCAAATTGCGGATATGATTTCTGCCTATTTTTAGATGCAGTCAAGGCCAAGCCAAATTCATGAAGGGTTGGATCCCACTTAGAAGATGTCCTGTTAAATTGATACCTAAATTTATTGAATTATTTATAAAATAATGATGCAAAGATCAATAATTAGTGCTTAAAGAGCCTGGTTGTATAATACCTTAGCTAATAAAACAAAGTTTGGTTTGCCTAAAAGTGTGACATGCGTGCCTGTATCGAATCTTTAGAATCCCATTAAATTTACTATACATTTCATTTACCAATCTGAAAATT
>JASFIV010000173.1:0-10070 GCA_050122475.1 Desulfobacterales bacterium
TGCCATTGAAGCCGATCGGGGGCAAATTGAACAGGTGCTGCTAAATCTGTATGTGAATGCTGCCGACGCCATGCCCGGCGGCGGCCTTCTCCAGCTAAAAACCAAAAATGTGAGCCATCTGAATATTAAAAGCAACCAGTATAAGCCTCAGCCGGGCAAGTATGTGCAACTTACCATCAGCGATAGCGGTATCGGGATAGATAAACATACATTGGAGCACATTTTTGATCCCTTTTTTACCACCAAGGAAATGGGAAGAGGAACGGGTTTAGGACTGGCATCGGTTTACGGTATTATCAAAAGCCATGACGGTTACATCGATGTGACCTCTGAAAAAGGGCAGGGAACAACCTTCACCATTTTCTTACCGGCCACCCACAAAGCGGTTGAAGACCAGGCTGACGCGGCAGCAGAACTCATCCGGGGCAGTGGTACGCTTTTGGTTGTAGACGACGAGGCGCTGGTGCTGGATGTGGCTGCCAACATGCTTGAAAAATTGGGCTATACCGCGCTGAAGGCCCAAAGCGGTAGTGAGGCTGTCGATATCTTTAAAGCCCACAAAGATGAGATTAAAATGGTTGTTCTGGATATTATTATGCCTGACATGGGTGGCAGAGAAGTCTACGATCAGATCAAAATGATCAATCCGGATGTGAAAGTCCTGCTGGCCAGCGGCTACAGCGTCGATGGTCAGGCCATTGAATTGCTGGAACGCGGCTGCGACGGCTTTATGCAAAAACCCTTCACCGTGGAAGAGTTGTCGGGAAAGATCGAACAAATCCTCAACCGATAGAAACAGTTTTTAATTATCACGCCTTTGCTCATCCCATATTGTCGCCTTAATTTTCACAGGGGTTTTGGGGCGCTTTTTCTTGACACTTGCGCGCCATAACTTTATGTATGTCAGATCTGTACTCTGCACAGTGGTGTTCTACAATTCATACTGAAGCGCATTTGTAACCACACCTGGTTTGTGTTCACTCCGATATTGATCCACTTGTAGCGCTCTTGAATTAGGGACTTCGGTATCCAGAAAAGAATTTGAAAAACCAAAGCACACCTGTGTTTTGTGCCGGGCAAAGATAGTTTGGGGGGAAGCGTTCGGCTGTAAATATGCTAAGGAGGTGATCCAATGCCAACTTACATTACACTGATTCGTTATACCCAAAAAGGCGTTGAGAATATGAAAGACAGCCCGAACCGACTCGATACCGCCAAGGAAGTCTTTAAGTCAATGGGCGCTGAAATGAAGGCATTTTATTTGACCATGGGTCGATACGATGCCGTCGTCATTGGTGAAGCACCGGATGATGAAACCACAACAAAACTGGCTCTGACCCTCGGTTCAGCCGGCGCCATCCGTACCGAAACCCTGCGCGCCTTCACCGAGGATGAATACCGTGACATTATTGCTGCTTTGCCCTAATTTATTTGATGAAATATCAACTTGCTCCGGTTCGCTTCCCCCTCAAACAGACCATATCAGGACTTTGAGCGAAACCTATTTTTAAATTCATACCTGCAAGTTGGACTCATTTTATTAGGATGCTCTTCCTCATTTTAAAAGACCTGCCAACCTGCCCTGCCTGATTAGATCTTAAAGTTTGCCGATATTTAACCGATGTTGCATATAATGCGAATTGAAAAAGATTAAGATTTCTTATCCGCAGCGGCCATTTTTAGTGTATAATTCAATCAGTTCTCCAACACCTATCAAAAAGAGATTACATTTTAACCTGTAACTATCGGATAATATGAAAGCTATAATTGTTAGTGATTTGCACATCGGCTCGCGTTATTGTTTGCGTGAAAACCTCATGCAGTTTTTTCAGAATATTCCCCAAGACCACGAATTTATTTTAAATGGCGATATCATAGACAACCCTTATGGAAAAATGTCTGCCGCCGACCAACAGTTGCTGGACTATTTTGGGAAAATGTCCTTGCATCAAAAGGTGGTCTGGATTCGCGGGAATCACGACAACGGATATGTACCCGATAATTTGGGAAAAATTCAGATTAAGCATCATTACGCCCTGCAAAAAAGACTGTTTATCACCCATGGTGATTTTTTTGATGAAGTCATGCCCCAAAGTCGGGTTTTTATCAAAACCTTTAAATTGCTGCATGACCTTAGAATTAAACTGGGCGCCCGGCCGGTGCATGTCGCCCAGTATGCTAAAAAATGGCAACGCTTCTACGCTTATTTGCGCAAAAACGTGATGATAAATGCGGTTCATTACGCCAAGGAAAGAGGATTCAAGGCTGTGGCATGCGGCCACACTCATTATGCTGAAGAGCAGTTTGTTAATGGTATTCAATACTTAAACACCGGTGCCTGGACCGAACGACCGTGCTTTTATGTGCGAGTTAGCGCCGATGAAATCGTGTTGGAAAAGGCAACAGAACCAGCCGAGCAGCTAAAATCTTCCGGAACTAAAACCATCACGATGTGTGATACCAACAATTCAGATCCTGCCCAACCGGGTCCCATCCCAAATAAAGGCTCTTGATAATCTCACACAGCGCTCGCAGTGCAACGAAAGGGACGTTGTTGATTTGTTGCGCAACTTGATTAAAGTTGATTGTGTTCAGCGACGCGGGTTTGCGTGAGACTTATCTTTTGCTCAATCGAGCTGCCCGATTTTTCTTGATACTTAACCTACCGTTAGCTATGAAGCACATAAATTCGATTTTGCCGGAGGAATATATGGGGGACTTTAAAGAGTACGATCAATATGACGGGCTGGGTCTGGCGGAGCTGGTGAAGAAAAAAGAAGTTTCAGCGGCGGAGATCTGCGAAGAAGCCATTGCCCGAATCGAACACGTTAATCCTGTTTTGAATGCCGTCGTTACCCCTATGTATGACCTTGCTCGTCAGGCAGTTAAGAAAGGTCTTCCTGATGGGCTTTTCACCGGAGTGCCCTTCCTGCTAAAAGATTTTCTCATAGAATTTGCAGGCGTTCAGCAGACAATGGGATCCAAAGCCTGCAAAAATTACATCCCAACCCAGGATAGTGAGCTGGTCAAACGCTACAAGCGCGCCGGTCTGGTGATTCTGGGCAAAACCAATTTACCGGAATTCGGATTGTTGGGGGTCACGGAGCCTGAATTGCACGGACCGACCCGCAATCCCTGGAATACTGACCATACACCGGGGGGCTCGAGCGGTGGGTCCGCTGCTGCTGTCGCTGCTGGAATGGTACCGCTGGCCTCGGCCAGTGACGGCGCCGGATCGATTCGTATTCCGGCGTCCTGTTGCGGCCTGTTTGGTTTGAAAGTCACCCGGGATCGAACGCCCAGCGGACCACCTTATGGCCGCAACTGGCAAGGGGCGATTGTTGAACATGTCATCTGTCGAACTGTGCGGGATAGTGCCGCCATTCTGGATTCAACCCATGGCCCGGATGTCGGCGCGCCTTTTGTCATCCCCCCGCCGAAACAACCCTACCTGCAGGAAATCGAACAGCGCCCCGGCCGATATAAAATTGCTTTTGATACGCATTCGCCCATCAATACCAGGGTTCATCCGGAATGCATTCGCGCGGTCGAACAAACCGTGGGACTCCTTGAAGAATTGGGCCACCAGGTAGAAGAGGCGCGCCCTGAGGTTGACGGCCAGGCTCTGGCCAAAGGCCTGGTGATCCTGTACGCCGGTGAAATCGCTGCTATGATGGACGATCTGAAATTGCTTCTGGGAAGAAAAATCCGGCAGTCTGATGTGGAAACCCTTACCTGGACCGTGGCCTTGCTCGGCCGCAGCTTTAACGCCGGTCATTTCGTAAAGGCTAAACGTGAATGGGAGCTGGCGGCCAGAATCATGGGCCGTTTTCATGAGGACTATGATCTTTACCTGACGCCTACCCTGGCCTACCCGCCGGTTAAAATCGGTGAACTGGCGCCCAAGCCCATTGAGATGACTCTGCTGAAAGTGATCAATACCCTGGGTCTGGGCCGCCTGCTGACCGCCTCGGGCATAACGGACAAGCTGGCGGTGGAAAACCTGGAAAAGACCCCCTTTAACCAGCTGGCCAATTTCACCGGCCAACCGGCCATGTCGGTACCGCTATACTGGACAGCGGATGGTTTGCCCTGCGGGGTGCAGTTTATGGGTCGTTACGGAGATGAAGCCACGCTGTTGCGGCTGGCTGCGCAATTGGAAGAAGCGCGACCCTGGTTTGATAAACGCCCGCCCATATTTGCTTAAATAGTCGCCAAATCATTAAAACTGTTCGTGAAAAATAAATTAACATGTTTTCGTAAAAATATGATTTTTTATATAAAAAGATCTCATGCCGTTCCTTTTGGTCTGGCCATTTTTCTAGTGATAATGTCGAATTGTTTTTCACTTGCCCAGATGGCAAAAATGGCAGGCGAGCGGATCGTATTCTGCATGATTCAACTGGAGCATGCCGATGCCGGGGAGCTGGCGGCAGTGCTGGAACCATTTCTGTCACCTGAAGGCACCATCGCGCCCTACGGTCCCACCAATACCCTGATTATCCGGGACCGGCTCTCGGTGGTCGAGCAGCTCTCAACGGCTATTAAGGGCAAATCCTGTATTGCAGAATCTGACTTGGAATAGCCCCTCAGTGCCCAAAGGCCGGACAGAGCGCTGATGCTGAATTAGATATCATTTAGTATAAAGTAAAAACCCCGCCGGAAAAATTCTCGGCGGGGTTTTTTAAGGCGTTTTGCTGTATGATCAGGATGCGGGTTTGCTGGCGGTTTTGCCGAGCTTTTCAAGTTGCTTGTCGATGGCGGCCTGAAATCCCTTGAGGCTGCGATCTCTCAGCCGCTTGCCGTTGATAAAAATGGTCGGCGTTCCTCTGACCCCGGCCCGGCGCCCGTCTGCAAGATCCCGTCTTACCTGTGTTTGAACGGCAGGATCTTTCTTCTTTTTTTCATATTCTTCCAGGTTCAGGTTGAGGGTCACAGCGATATCCTGGATTTTCTGATCATTGAGTTTGTTATAGTTTTTGAACAGCAGGTCGTGAAACTCCCAGAATTTTCCCTGGCTTTCAGCTGCCAGGGCCGCCACAGCCGCCTTCATGGCATATTTGTGATTTTGCAGGGGAAAGTTTTTAAAAACAACTTTGACATCTTGCGGATATTTTTCGAGCACCTGCTCGAGTATGGGCACCAGCCCGGCACAGTACTTTCATTGAAAGTCATCGAAGACAGCAATCACAATGGGTGCATCTTCTTGACCCTTAAAAGGGGAGCCGGCGGTGTTGATGGTCTGGATAAAATCAATGGTAACCATCTGAACGGTTTTGTTTTTTCCGCTGCTTAAAATCAGCGTGTCGCCTCGGGGCCCTAATTTAATCTGATCCACATGCTTGCCGACATTAATTCTAGCATCCGGTTGCTTACTTGATGAGTAGACCAATATTTCGCCCTGATCGGTTAGAATAAAAATCTTACGTCCGTCATAGGTGACGGCCACATCGATGGGAGATGCTTCCAGATTCAGGGTCTGAAATACATCCCACTCCAGATTGTCGGAAGCCAGTGCGCCGGCGAAAGCGCCCGGGGCAATCACTAAAACCAACACCATGATCCATTTGTGATTTTTCAGGTTCATTTATCAAACTCCTTGTCCGCTGCAGCACTCTATTGGCAGATATTCAAAAGCTCAGGATATGCCCGATTATGGGACTTGTAAACAAAATAAGATGACAAGCGGTATAAAACAAAATCCGACAAACAGCAATAACCTTATCATTTACAAATCAAAAAGCAACCGCTGACAGGATCGGAAATCATTTAAAGAAAAAACCTGTTTGGCCTCCAAAAAAATTCCGCGGATTTGAATCCTTCATTTTCATTGAGAATCTTATAATTTTATGGGCGTCCCCCTACATATCCCGGCGGGTTTACGTGAGGCCTTATCATTCCGGACGATAGGGTTTGCCCAGGGCCGAGGGCGCCATGCCCGAAAACATATTCAGCAGGGCTTTGACATGCGCTTTACCTTCGGCCCAGATCTGCACGGATTCCTTCTGGGCAAAGGACATGATCAGCAGCGTGAAAATCATCAGCGGGAAAGGTGCCACCTGAAAGACCTGGGCGGGTACCGACGGGAACCATCCCTGGAGATAGATGCCCAGAACCTGCAAAAAGGAAAACAGATAGGCCCCGATGGCTGCCCGCACCGGATTCCAGCCGCCGAAAATAACCAGCGCCAGCGCGATCCAGCCGGTGCCTTCGGCGCCCTGGGGGCGGCCCCAGCCGGGCTTGGTGGCCAGTGAGAAGGTGGCCCCGGCCAAACCGACCAGCAGGCCGCCGCAGATGGCATACAATAACTGCAATCTTTTGGGATTCATTCCCCGCGCGTAAGATGCCCGGGGGTGTTCGCCCACCGAGCGCAGCTTAAGGCCGTAAGGGGTGTGATAGACATACCACCAGCACAGCAGAATCAGCAGCAGGCTGAAATAAATCGGCAGATTGTGGTGAAAAAAAACATCGCCGATAAACGGAATCTTTTCCAGCAGCGGGATGGCCAGCGGTTTTACTTGCGGGCCCTGGATGCGGGAATACGGGTTGCCGATGAAATAGGCCAGATCGCGGCCCATCAGCGTTAGCACAAAGCCGACGGCCACCTGGTTCTGACCCAGGTAAATGCTGAAAACCGCCACGGTCAGCGCCATCAGGGCGCCCACCAGCGCCCCGGCGGCAAACCCGGCCAGCAGGCTGTGGGTCTCAAAGGCAACCGCAAAAGCCGCCATGGCGCTCAACAAAATGGAGCCGTCCAGCGAAAGGTTGATCAGCCCGGCTTTCTCGGTAATGGTCTCACCCAGGGCCGCCAGCACAATCGGCGCAGCGCCGGCAATGACACCGGCAAATAAAATCGTAATATCGAGTTCAAGCATAAATCTTTACTGGAGTGATGGAGTATTGGAGTAATGGAGTATTGGATCGAATCAACATAGATTCTCGGCCTACTCCTTGTTGTCTTCTGTCATCTGAACTCTGTCTTCTGACTTCTGAATTTGTGCCCGTTGCCGTCGCCATGCATGCACACCCAGAGTGGCCAGCACCAGGGCGCCCTGGATCACGCCGCTCAAAGATGAATCCAGCTGCAGCACCATTGGCAGCTGAATGCTGCCGACATTCAGGCACGCAAAAAACAGCGCCACCAGCGGCACCAGCCAGATATTATAATTGGAGAGCATGGCCACCAGCAGGGCCAGATAGCCGTAATTGCTGGATATGGCCGGCAGCAGGCGATGATAAACGCCGCTGACCTGGAGGCTTCCGGCCACCCCGGCAAATCCGCCGGCAAAAATCATGGCCAGCACCATATTGCGCGCCGGCTTGAGCCCGAACAAAAAGGAAGCGGAGGGATTATTGCCGATGGCTTTTAAATACAGCCCGATTTTGGTATACCGCAGAATCAAGGCTGTTAAAATCAAGGCCAGACAGACAATGGCCAGCGCCGGCAGCGACAGTCGGAGCGAAGCCAGCTGGGGCAGCCACAGGGCCGGCGGAAAAACTTCGGTGCCGCTCATCGACGCCACCCCCGGCCGCTTCCAGGGACCGAATATGAGCCACAGGATCACCCCCTGGGCCACAAAATTGAGCCCCAGACCGGCAAAGATTTCGTTGACGCCGCCCTTGGTTTTAAGGAAGCCGGCAATCAGCGCCCACAGGGCACCGCCCACCAGGCCGGCGATAATTGAACCGAATATGATCAATGACGGCATCTGGCTTTCCAGCCCCAGGCGCAGCACAGCCGTCGTAAAAACGGCCCCCATCATCACCTGTCCCTCGATGCCGATGTTCCACAACCCGATGCGAAAGGTAAACAGCAGGCCGCAGGCACACAGGGTCAGCGGGATCCAGCTTTTGATGACATGCGAAAATTTTATCCAGGACCCCAGCGATCCTTTGAAAATATGATAATAGGCGGCCAGCGGGGGCGCGCCCGCGATGATCAGCACCAGGGAAGTGAAAAAAAACACCGCAGCCACGGTCACCAGCACATGTCTGGACTGCCTTGTTAGATTATCAAACCTGCTGATAAGAGGTGTGGTCATAGGTTATTCAGTATTTTTTGCTTTTTCGCACGGGCATTCAGTAAATCCGAAATCACTAAACCTTACCTGCGATTGCCTTTCCCAGTTCCTGGGCATTGGTCTGGGCAGCATCAACTTCTTTGATGATCCGCCCATTGAAAAAAACCAGCACGCGATCGGCCACCATCAAAATCTCATCCAGCTCCGGCGATGAAAAAACGATGCTGGTCCGTCGGGTGCAGTAGGTGTGCAAATGCTGCCAGACCCAGTTGACGGACTCGATGTCCAGCCCGCGGGTAGGATTTTCTAATAGCAGCAACTGTGGATCTGCGGGCAGAAATGACAGCAACAATCGCTGCTGGTTGCCCCCCGAAAGCTCTTCGACCGTTGAATCCGGCCGGCCTTTGATTTGAAACTTTTCAATTTGTTGATGCGCCTGCTGCAGGGCTTCCGGCCAGCGAACCACAAAATGCTGCTGGTCGGCCTGGAGCGCGAAATGCTCGGTGATGCGCAATCCGGCGATCAGCCCTTCTTCAAGCCGCGAGGCCGGTAAAAAGGAAACGCCTTGGTGTTTGAAGGCATGATGGTTTTTGCCGTGCATCTTGCTGCCCAGCAGGCTAACCGAGCCGCGCCGGGCCGGTTTTAACCCGCCGGCGATGCGCAAAAATACCCCCTGCCCGCTGCCCTCGAGCCCGGCAAGACCGACGACTTCACCTTCACGAATAACGGCGTCACAATCTTGCAGCCCGGCGCGTCCGCCGCTGCCGTACACCTGCTTCATGACCAGCACTTCTTTGCCCGGCGTTTCCGAGCAGCGCGGTGGAAAAACCGGCGGAGTACCGAACATCATTTCCAAAAGCCCCCGAGAATCAAACGGCCGATCCATCCCGCCGGTGACCTTGCCCTGGCGCAACACGGTTACGCAGTCACACAGCGCCTCGACATCTTCGAGCTTATGCGACACCAGGATAATGCTTTTACCCTCGGTTGCCAGTTTCTTAAGGGCATTAAACAGAATCTCTTTCTGGGTGCTGGAAATCCCGGTGGTCGGTTCATCCAGGATGAGCACCTGGATGCCCAGAGACATCAGCCGGATGATTTCAAGCTGCTGGCGCTCACCGATGGTCAGCGAGTTTAAAGCCGCATCCGGCTTTAAATCAAAATGCAGGGCTTCAGAGAGATCAGCAAACCGCAGGCGAAAGCTTTTTTGTTTCGGGTTCAGGCCTTCGGTTTGCCCTAGCATAAAATTATCCAGAACGGTTAGGAGTGGAAAATCAAGCGGATCCTGGTAAAGCATGCCAATGCCCAGATCGGCGGCCTGGGCCGGATTGCGGTAATCAACCATTTCACCGTCAGCCCGAATCGTGCCCCGTGTCGGCAGACTGAACCCGGCCAGGATTTTCATCAGGGTACTTTTGCCGGCACCGTTTTCACCCAGGATGCCGTGGATCTCACCGGACATCACCTTTAGATCGACCCCGTCGTTGGCTTTTACGGGCCCATAATATTTGTGGATATCCTGCAGCTCAATTTGCATGTTTCAATGGTGCCTTCCATTCAATATAACGTGAAGCTAAATAGACTGATTCGGTCCAAAAAGTAAACAGGTTTTAAACCCTCTGGAGTTTTTAGAAGAGGTATAAAAGACAAAGTGCAGAATAGCCCGGCTCGGACCTCTGCACTTTATTGATTAAAGAAAAATATCAAAGATTTTGTTTGATTCTATCTAGTAAAGGATTCACTCACCTAGAAAGAAATAGAAGAAATTATTTTTAATTTATTAATGAGGGATTTTTTTGATGAGCGCGGCCGCACAAGGATTTCAGCCTTCGGCGTACTGGTAGTACGTCGAAGGCTGAAATTCGCGGAGAACAACGCTCATCGGGAAAAGACCCATTTAGAAATTAAGAATTACTTGGCGCTACTGGCCCCTTCCATCCCCTCCAACAACTGCTCCATATACCAGATCTGCTTGTCGCTGGCCGTTTGACCGGCTTTGACAAACGGGCTGCCGTCCTGGTAGTTCAAAGGGCCCTTGAACAGGTTGAT
>JASFIV010000174.1:0-10034 GCA_050122475.1 Desulfobacterales bacterium
ATTAGTAGCTCTCCTTAAAGGGTTTCATGTGAACCGATTATACAGATTATAATAAGAGCGCAGGGTAACAGATCAAGACCCTTAACGCAATGGTTTTGGATTCTGCGCCTGCGGTCAATTGACGGCAGGCGCTGAAACCCGCAACCATTCTTTTACAATTTCGTACAAAATGCGTTCTGGTTGCCAGATGAGAATTTGAGCCTTAACTTCAGCCTTGTATTGATTTCTACAAAAAAACCGTGGTCAATCGCTGACAGAAACATGCCAAACACACAAAAGAAAATAACCCGACGGGATTTTATGGCGCTGGCCGGCGGCAGTCTGGTTTCCATCGGACTGCCGGGGCTGTTTGTGAAACTCACGGATTCCGAAAATCAAGCATGGGCTGCCGATCGGAGACCGGACGGACGTCCCCGTATTCCGCCGGGGCAGCATGCGGTCAAAGCGCTGGTGCCCATGGGGGGTGCGGCCGGATCCGGTAACATTGACGATTGGCAATTGAAAATAAGCGGTGAGGTCAACAATCAACAAACCATCAGTTTTCGAAGTTTGCTGGGCCTAAATCAGGTAGATTTGACCTGTGATCTGCATTGCGTAACCGGATGGACCCTGTTGGATTCCAAATGGACTGGTGTTCGCATAACGGAAATCATGAAAAAGGCTGGCGTCAAGAGCAGCGCACAGTATGTTATCCTCGAAGGGCATGCCGGATACGCGAGCAATATTCCGCTCAACGAAGCCGTCAAGGAAAATGTCATTCTGGCGCATCAATTTTTTGGAAAAGGGCTGACCTTGCCCCACGGTGCACCCGTGCGTGCCTTGATCCCGGATCGCTATTTTTATAAAAGCGTGAAATGGCTTGAAGGCATCCGATTTTCCGAGGTGGATGAGCCCGGTTTTTATGAAAGCCGGGGGTATTCTAACAGCGCCGATCCATGGAAAGAGGAACGCTTCGAATAAAACTTTAGCTTTTGCCTGAGGGCAAAAGCTAAAGTTTTATTTCATAATTTCAAAACTCAATTTTCACCCTCCAGTCCCTTATTCGCCTTCACCAGTTTGCCGATGGTCAACCCCTGCACGATGATGGAAAAAACCACAATCATATAAGTAACCGCCAGAATGGCTTCCCGGTTTGAACCGGCGGGCAGCGACAGGGCCAGAGCGACCGATATGCCGCCGCGCAGACCGCCCCAGGTCATGATCTTAACGACATGAGGACTGAAAGTGCGAAAGCGTTTGAGGATAACCACAGGGATGCCCACACAGATAAAACGGACGACCAGCAGAAGGGGGATGAGGATGATTCCGGCCAAAAAATAGGACCGGTTGAATGTCAGAATCAAAACCTCGAGGCCGATCATGACAAACAGGACGGCATTTAGGATTTCATCAACCAGCTCCCAGAATTTATCAAGATGATTGCGGACCTCTTCAGACATGGCCAGCATACGGCCATGATTGCCGATCAGCAGCCCGGCCACCACAATGGCAATCGGACCGGAAAGGTGCAGAATATCGGCAAGCGCAAATCCACCGGTTACCAGGGCCAGGGTAATCAGAATTTCAACCTGGTAGTTTTCCACACTTTTCAACATCCAATAGGCGATGGCTCCGATGAGCAGCCCGAAGAGCAGGCCGCCAAGCGCTTCTTTAAGAAAAAGGCCTGCTACAGAGGCAACGGTGACCGGTTGGGCTCCGGTGGCAATCTGCAATATGACCAGAAAGACCACCACCGCGACACCGTCGTTAAACAGGGATTCGCCGGTAATCTTGATTTCGAGGCTTGCGGGCACCCCGGCCTTTTTTAAGATACCCATGACCGCGATGGGATCAGTCGGTGAAATCAGAGCGCCGAACAACAGGCAATAAATAAACGGCAACTCGATACCCAGCCAGCCCAGTACCCACCAGCTGGCCACACCGATTATAAAGGTGGATCCGATTACACCCAGCGTAGCGAGCGTGCTGATAATATATTTTTGCCGCAACAAATCCACCAGGTTGACATGCAGGGCCCCGGCAAACAGCAAAAAGCTGAGCATGCCGTGCAGCAAGGTTTCATCGAAATCAATGTTGTCCAGTAAGATGCGGGCGTCATCTTCGAGCCCAAATCCCAGCGGCCCCAGTGCGATCAACCCGAGCGAAACCAGAAGGGAAATCGCCATTAATCCGATGGTCGTCGGCAGCCGGATAAAGCGATGATTGATGTAACTGAAAACCGCTGAGAGGGTTATCAGAATTGCCAGTATGTTGAAAAGTTTCATTGTTCAAGATTTCCTTTTGGGCAGCGTGAGAATAAACGGAATCGCGCCGAGACCCATGATGGCGCTCACAAAGTAGGTAGCGCGCAGGCCGATTAAGTCCCCGATGAAGCCGACTACCACCACGATGGCAGAGCGCGCCATGAACGATGCCATCATGAAAAATCCATTGGCGGCAGCTGGACTGCTCTTGGCGTGTTCCTGCACCAAGGCCAGCATAACCGGGGTGGTCGACAGCAGAGTAAATCCGATAACCACCAGCGTCAAAAACCGAAACCAACCGCCAATCCAGGCGAATACGAGTAAACTGATAGGCGCGCTCAACAAAGAAATGAATAGAATCCGGCGACGGCCAAAACGATCGCTCAGAGATCCCGCTGCAAAAACACCGCCGACACCGCTGATTTCGAAAAGCGTGAGGGCAATACCCGCCAGCCAGAGATCACCGGTTTCCATCTTAATAAAGGTTGGCAAAAAAGCGGTTATGGACGCATGCATAAATCCCCGCGCCAATAAAATTGCCGTTAAAGGCAGCAAGATGAACCGCAGTTCGCGCCAGGTTTGCGATAGGGAAATTTTACGGTTTTTATCAACTGTTATGGGTACTTCCCGAAAGTTAAAATAGAGCCAGCCCGAAGCCGCCAGGCCGAAGATCATTATCGGATAGTATCCTTCGAGCCCATACAAAGAAACCATTCCCACCGCCACAAGGGGCCCGACCGCTCTGGCAAGTTCTCCTCCAGTCATATAGAAACTCATTCCGCGGCCTTTTTTTGAACCGGCTAAACGGGAGATCATCACCGGTGACGGGACGTGAAAGAGTGAAACGCTGATTCCCGTGATGAATAATAGTATCAATAAAATTCCATAGCCGGGAGCCAGACCGATGAGGCTCATCGGAACAGCGGTCAGGGCCGGTGCAAGAATAATAAAATAACGCACACTGATTCTATCGGCCAGAATGCCAATGTAAGGATTCATGAGTGCCGGAAGTTGCATGACAGAAGATAGAAATCCGGCCTGCGTCAAGGACAGTGCAAGCTTTTCGATCAGAAGGGGTAAAAGCGGCGACAGAAAACTGGAATAAACATCGTGAATAAAATGACATACCGAAAGCACGACGATACGACCGGTTTTAAAGTCCACCGATTGACAATCTTTGATTGGCTGGCGGGTCATGAAGTGATACGTCGCTTATTGTTGTTGGTGCTTTTTTGACACATGGTCTTTTTCCTCAAAAACGCTAATGAACCTTAATTTCAAAGGAATGTCAATCCCCTTGCTTTTGGTTCCGCAGGCCTTATTTTAGGGTTTCTTTTGTATAGGCCTTACGGCCCTGCCAAAAAATTATAAAAGGAGATCAAACCATGGCCCGACGAGTCGTTATTGATGCTGATGAATGCATCGGTTGTGAGAGCTGTGTTGAACTTTGCGCGGAAGTTTTTGCATTTAATGAAGAAGAGGAAAAAGCAGAAGTCATCTTGCCCGAAGGCGGTCCGGAAGATTGCATTGAAGAGGCGATGGAGACGTGTCCGGTGGAATGCATTTTCTGGGAGGACTCCGACTAAAAATGATTTCAGAGCGCTCATCTTTTGGCCCAGGGCGGCGTTAAAATTGGATTCAAAATACTCGCGTACTTACGTGTACGCTCCGCTTTTAAATCCAATTTCGCCTGGCCCTGAACCAAAACCTAAACGCTCTGAAATCATTTTAATTCTATATAAAATCCAGAGCAAAACTGAGTTGTTCTGCAATCCTTTTAGTAGGTCATAATTGCAAAAGCTGATACTTGATCTTACATTCCAAAATATGAGATTTGATAAAATTTGACACACTGTAAATATCATCTACTTACCCACAATTCCATCCAGTTTCAGGTTTCATAAATATATCCCTAATTTTTTTCATCATTTCAGCTTGTGTAAGCATAGCCGCAATACACAATTCAGCTATTTTTCACATTGCATCAAGCAACCCAAAAATCTGGATTATTAGCATGCATCCAAGTCATCAGCTAATTTTTGAATACCATCCAGATCAAAATCCTCCGCCATTTGAACAATCTGTTTGCTCAGTGGTATACAGGAATCTGAGTGCGTTTTAATTTCCCCTGCGATGGCATTTAACGTCATGACATCCCCCATCTCTGCTGCATCACGAATGCGTTTGGCAATATCTTGAGCGAATTCAGAAGGGATAGCTGCAATCTCTTCAGCTGATATTTTACAGACGTTTTCTTCAACGGACACGCCAAGACGCTGAGTTGATTCGAGGGCTTGATTGAGGGCATTTTCAAGCTCCGAAAATTTCAAATTCAATTCTTTCGCAAGAGGGGTTTTCTTTTCAACCCCCTTGACGAGTTTCTCAAGAGTCACAGCGGCAGCCTGCAGGTTCGTGGCTGCAAGATTGCCGGCCAATCCTTTGAGATTGTGTATCAGGCTGTGCGCACCATTAAAATCCTCTGCATCAAGTGCCTCACGGATATCATTTGCTACCACGCAGTAGTCCGTAGCAAAATTTAAAAGCAACTTTCTATAAAGCGTTTTGTTTCCCTGCAACCGTTTCAAACCATCTACCAAATCAAATCCTGGCAAAGATTCCGGAAGCTCCTCTTGAGCAGTTATCACTTTGTCCTTAAGAGAGGGTTCGGCAGAAACACCAAGTTTTTGGGTATTCGCCCGTTTTTCGCTTGGTTTGATCCACTCTTGCAAGGTGGCAAACAGCTGGTCAGGATCAATGGGTTTGGTCACATGGCCGTTCATGCCGGCTTCCAAACTTTTATCCTCATCACCAGCCATGGCATGGGCGGTCATGGCAATGATGGGTAGCTCTTTAAAACGCCCATCTTTACGAATCTCACGGGTGGCCGTGTACCCATCCATCACCGGCATCTGCACATCCATGAGAACTGCATCATATTCCTTTTCCTTTACGGCGTTGACGGCCTCCTGGCCATTGTTTGCCAGGGTGATATTCAGACCCGCACCCTCAAGAATCTCTTTGGCCACCTGCTGGTTAATTTCATTGTCTTCTACTACCAACAACCGTGCTCCCTGAATATTTTTTAAGGCCTCGGCTTCCTGCTCTTGTCTTTGCGCGACCCGTGAGGTCGCAGGCGCTGTTTCTCCAAAAGCTTGCATGATGGCGTCGAAAAGCATCGAAGGATTCACAGGTTTAAGGAGAATACCCTCAAGTCCGGCCTCCTCTGCTTGATGCATGATCTCTTCTCGGCCATATGCGGTCACCAAAACGATGGCTGGAATTTTGCTCAAACCCGTATGGCTTTTGATCTGCTTAGATGCCTCAATTCCGTCCATACCCGGCATCTTCCAGTCCATAATCACCAGCTCAAATGGTTTATCTTTATTGGCGGCTTCAAGTTCTGTGATACCTTCCTCACCGGATGCCGCCATCGAGACCTCAAATGAAAAAGATTCGAGCATTTCGTGAAAAATATCCCTTGAGGTGGCGTTGTCGTCCACCACCAAAACTTTCATGCCCCTTAGATCCTGTGAGGGCCGAAATTTTTTCTTAGCAGTTTCTTTCCCCAGACCAAATTTGGCGGTAAAACTGAAAGTACTGCCTTTACCAGGCTCACTTTCCACCCAAATTTTCCCGCCCATCATCTCTGCCAAGCGTTTGCTGATCGTAAGTCCCAAACCGGTGCCGCCATATTTGCGGGTCGTTGAAGAATCGGCTTGCATAAACGGTTGAAACAACTTGGCAGATTGCTCTGCAGTCATGCCGATGCCGGTATCCTGGACTGAAAATTTTAGTGTAACCTGCGTTGTGTCTTTTTTTATCAATTCGGTATAGATCACAATTTCTCCCGAATCAGTAAATTTGACGGCATTGTTGGATAAATTAATCAAAATTTGCCCAAGGCGCAGGGTATCACCGATAAGCGCCCGTGGAACCGATGGATCGATCTTAAAAAGCAGCTCCAGTCCTTTTTCCTGGGTCTTAATACCCACAAGCGTAGAAATGTTGTCGAGGGTGTCCTCTAATTGAAAATCCACGGACTCCATGTCCAATTTGCCCGCTTCAATTTTTGAAAAATCCAGAATGTCGTTGATGATACCCAGAAGGGATTTGGCGGAGATATCCACCTTTTTCAGGTAGTCGTATTGCTTGGCGGTAAGATCCGTTTTCAAGGCCAAATGCGCCATCCCGATGATGGCATTCATGGGGGTGCGGATTTCATGGCTCATGTTCGCCAGAAAATCACTCTTGGCTTTGGTGGCATCTTCAGCTTCGTTTCTGGCCTCATCGAGATCCTTCATCATGTTGAGCATGGCCCGACGGGCATCAGCCAATTCATTGACACGTAATTGCAAGGTTTCATTTGCAGCTTCAGCCTCGTGCTTGGCCTCCCGTAGTTCAGCTGCCCTGGCATTTAACTCTACATTCCTTTGCTTTAGATCGTTTAAAAGCTCAATTCTTGAAGGACGCGCAAGCCTCTGTCTTTGGGTTTTGATAAACTCATCTGACGGATGAAAGGTGCTATCAGATAGGTATCTGAATGTTTTGGTTCTAACAGTCTTATCTTCTGTGGTATCGATATCCAATGCGTCAAAAAAGGTTTTGGCAGTCTTTAATCGGTCTACTCTGCCACTACCCAGGAATGTCATGGATAGACCGCTGCGCCCTCCTATGCTGTCGAGCGCGATTGAAATATTGATGCCTTCTTCACCATCGCTTCCCAAACGGCATATTTCGGAAGCAATTGCTTCAATCCGTGTGGCATGGATCGGATCATAGCCCAAGTCTTCTGCCAGACTGCGAATCTTCTTCAGGGCCTCAACCCTGGTATTTGTGTTCTTTACGGATAAAATACCGAGTTCAATCATGATCGGTATCTCCCAAATACCTTAACGCTATACACGATGCATCATCATTTTTCTTTCCAAACTGATTGAGCAGGCCGACAGCAATCGATTTTGCAGTGCCTGTCAGTATCCCCGGGCTCTCGGACAGTTCGAAATGCTCTTTGATGCCATCTGAATACATAACCAGAACATCCCCGGCAAAAAGTTTCAAGGTCTGCTC
Source organism: Desulfobacterales bacterium (assembly GCA_050122475.1). Classification (GTDB taxonomy): domain Bacteria; phylum Desulfobacterota; class Desulfobacteria; order Desulfobacterales; family JAHEIW01; genus JAHEIW01. The sequence continues at coordinate 7,311 of JASFIV010000174.1, forward strand.
CTTGGGAGTTGTCATCATGTATCCAACGATTCCATCTCTTGAAACAAACCGGGAGGCCCTTGGACCGAGCACTCTTACGGTGATATTGCCTACCCCAACATAAATCAGCTGGCCGCTTTTGGTGTCCAGACGGCATATCGCTGCTACAGCCCCCCTCGTGCCCTTGAGGCACGCGTGAAGCCCCTGCATAACATTAACCAATTCATTACAATAATTCTGCTCGAGATACTTCTGTGCGATAAGGGCAACATCATGGGCTTCACTGCCGTGTCCCAACACATCAACAAGTGCAAGAAAACATTGGCCGTCAAACTCTTTTATAACCCCGGTATCACCGCAGTCAGTTTCTCTTAGCGTAAGCGCCCGCTTTACCAGGTAGCATTCCACTCTTGACATATTACCGCCATTTCAGTGCCGAAACGATAGTACCGTGACCCTGTTGGGAATTGATCTTAAACTCGTCCATGATCCGTTTAACGCTCGGCAACCCCAACCCCAGGCTACCTTTCGAGGTGCTAAAATTATCCTGCATGACCTGTTCGATATCTCTTATTCCCGGTCCATCGTCACGAGCAATAATTTGTATGCCCAACTGCCTGGCTCTCTGGATAATTTTCAGTGTAATTTCGCCTTCTTTTGCATATTTTACAATATTCGTAGCAAGCTCCGAGGCCGCTGTGGCAATCAAATGCTGATTTATTTCATCGAAACCGGCCTCAGCCGCCAGATGTCTCGCTGTTATAACTACTTGTTCTTTGTCGCTCTGGTCAAAAATAGTTATACGCCGTTCATTATCTTTCATCTGCAAATGCTCATTGTTCTTCACTATCGTTTTCCCATTCATCGTCTTCTATTGTTTCGTTATCTGCGTTTTCCGGTTCATCCTCAATAGATGAAACGTGTCGCAGCTGCTCGAACCCATCTTCCATAGTCAGGGCAGAACGAACATCGGGGATTTCGACCTCCAGATCGACAAGCGCCGATACAACACCCGGTTGGAGACCGACAAACACGGCCGATACCCCTAGCAGCGAAGCCATCTTCGCTGTGTCTGTAAAGAAATTAAACGCAAATGTATCAAGCGCCCGCACAGTACTAAAGTCAAAAATGAGACCTCTGACCTTAGTTGCTTGTACTTTCTCCAGAATATCCGTCCGAATTCTCATCAACATGTCATCATGGAGTTCACCCTGAATGGGAACAACAAGACAGTTGCGGACAACGCTCATTGCGGTTTCAGAATTAATCTTCAAGTCTCTCACTTATGGGGTCCCCTCCCGGCGGATTTTGCACCTGTCACCTCAAGATCCAGCATGGCAAACGAATCTACCAGGGCCTCCCTCAAGGTAGCATTAGTCTTGATATCACCCATATCGATTCCCAATTGAACAATCGTGTTTGCGACAGCGGGCGATATGCCAGAGATGATACACTGACAGCCCATCAGCCGGGTGGCCTTGGTTATCTTGATCAGATGATTGGCCACGGCGGTGTCGACTGCCGCTACGCCTTGAATATCCAAAATAATTACCCTGGACGATGTCTCCTTTATTTTGTTCAGCATTGTGTCTGTCATCTGCTGGGCCCGCATTGAATCAATTACGCCCAAAACGGGAAGGACCAGCACTCTTTCCCACAGTTCGATGGCCGGTGTTGATATCTCACGGATTGTGCGGCTCTGTTCTTCCAGACGCTTTTCATCGCGCACCCTCTCAGTAATATCGAGAATATATTCCAGACCCCCGATAATATTATTGTTATCGTCTTTGAGAGGTACAGCGTAATATTCAATATAAACGGTTCTATCCTCCATTGGAATCTCATTGCGGCCGGAGCGGCTTTCCTTATTTTCTATGGCCTGACGCATGCGACATTCCGGTGTCTGACAATGTTTTGAGTCAAAAAGCTCGTAACAGTGATTTCCTCTAATCGTTTCCCATGATTTGCCGAGGAAACCGCGACCGGCAGCATTCATATAAATGATTTCCAAATCAGTGTTCACCGCCATTACCGGTGTAGGGATCTGTTCCAATATCTGCTCTTTTATTTCGCTATCCACCTGATCCTCCTTTTTGATCTCTGCGTTCATTTTTCTCTCCTTTTCTTAATTTTCATTCGACAATCTCATATTTTTCACCTTGACCCAATTGGCCCAGTAATTCATTTATTTCTTCCTTGAGTTGGATCATCTTTACTTCACGTCCGATTGCCAATTTACTAAACTGTTCTAATTCTTCCACATTCTGCTTCATCTCCTTTTCCAGGTGTTTGCGTTCGCTGATATCCTGAGCAAAGATGGCCACTCCGATGGTAGCGCCGGTCTTATCTTGAACCGGATAATAGTTATGGTGAAAAACTATTCCATCCCGAATATCCTCAAAATCTAACGGCTTACCGGATTGCAAAACGTTGTTAAAATGGGCTTTTCTGGATTCACGCAGATTTTGAGGTAAGATATCAAACCGGTTTTTCCCGATAAGTTCTTCCGGTGTCCGTTGATGTCTGCGCGCGGCGGTCTGGTTTACCGCGATAATATTGCCCTCTTTATCCAGGAGAAGAAGGGATTCCAGGGTTGCATCCAGCAGCCCTCGAGCAGTTGCTCTGCTTTCCCGCAAAGCCTCCTCGGCCTGCTTGCGTTCGCTAATATCGCGAAACACGACCACCGTCCCGGCAATTGAATCGTTCTTGCGGATCGGAACACTGGTATATTCTACATGAAAAGAG
>JASFIV010000175.1:0-9994 GCA_050122475.1 Desulfobacterales bacterium
GTTCAAGCTTCTTTTCCAGCTCACGCATTTGCCGGTAGCTAAAAAAGGAACCGTTGCCGGTGTCTTGCTTTAAATGCACACTGTTCTTTGATTTAGCGGCATTGTATACTCTGGCGCTGATCAATGGATTAACGATGGGATGTCGCGTGTGGTTGACGATTTCAAGATATATGCGGATGCCGCGGGTCTTGATGGGATCCAGAACCGTAGCCGGCAAATTCCGCCCCAGTTCAAAACCACTTTGTAAAACAACATAATGCTCATTGAGGTACATGGAGCAGGTCGTCACCGCACCTTTACCCGGAGCAATATTCAATGCCGGTACCGACTTGCGCACCTGGTAGCGATTTAACAGCTCTCGCCCGTCTTCGCGGAGCAATATGCGGCCCAGCGCTTCCTGGTCGAGGGGCTCCTTTAGTTCGCAAATGACCTTATGAGGGGCGATGACAATGCTGCCGTCGGCCGAAATCGTGGTGGAAGCCGGTAATTTCAGCTGGGAGCGTTCGATGGCTTCCAATACTTCATCAGAGGTCAGGAGCGCATCGGGATCGCAAAACACCAGTCGCCCGACGGGCAAGCCCAGGGTAATAAACTCCCGCAGTGACTTTAGCCCGGGGTAGCCCGGAATCACCGGAGAGGCAACCTGCTTGAGCGCAATACGATCACCCCTTAGATCGTCGGCTGTAGGCGGCTCACATTTGACCTGGACACCCAGCCGTGCAATTCTGGATCGCTCGCTAAAAACAATGTCTTCAGATTGATTTTTTAGCCGCTCGACGAGCTGTTCGTTTAAACCGAAAGTCGTCTGAAATGTTATCGCCCGGGAGTTGGAATTCAGTATTTTGGTTATGATCCCGTCGTCGGATTGCACCAATCCGCGATAGGTTAAATTTTCCTGTTCTGCTTTAGCCATGTATCATTCCCCAATTCAGCGTCAAAAATGCCAAACCTATGACCCTCCTACGGCTGTTGACCATTGATTTGATCATTCTGAAGTCGTTTTACATCAGACCGGAGTCAATTAGATTGACAGGGAGCAGATGCCGAGCGCTTATTATATCGTTTAAAACGGATCGAATCCATAAGAAATTAAGGATTTATGAGCCATTGACAAGCGGTGATATCTGAAATTCAGGCTAAAAAGGCCGATGGAAAGGGTAGTTCACTAGAATGCGAATCACAATACTGTTTTGAATCGAATCTGCCAATTTGTCGCTAAGATAGTTATAAGTTCGGGTTTTCGGTCAAGATATTTTCGATAATTTTAATCAATGATGTATCGGTAACCAGCTCATCTCTAATTGTATTGAGCTTTATCTCCTTTAGCATCATGTTATCCAGAACCCACCCAAACCCCAGTTGCTCAAAAAAAATTATTGTCTCCTTGTCTATTACCAAAACGCAACCTCCGATCAATATCTAAAATTCGCTGTGCTGTCGTCGTATATTTTGGCTCAGCCCTTGGCCGCAAAAATGTAGCCGGACCTCAAATGCTCTCCGAGCCATCAAATCCAAAAACATGCTGATATCCATGTAATTTATATATCGTCACTTTTGCCCGCTAGCTTTAGATAATAATTGGTGTAGGAAAATCCAACACAAAAAAACGATTCCCAAAATGCATCTAATACCCAATGGCTGCGTTGAAAACCGATTCAAAATGCTCGAATACTAACGTGTATGCTCCACTTTTGAATCGGTTTTCGCCTTGCCCTTGGGCATGATCTACTATTTTGGAAATCGTTTTACATATTAAATTTTCAATATTTTTACATTTAGTTAGATCACTGCAAATGATCATTATCCCGTTGCCGAATAGGAAAGCGTTAAACGGCATGGTTTTTAAAATTACTTTTGATATTTAAGAAAATTAAACAGGATCTTATTGCCGAGGTAAAAAAAGTGATGAATTGTTTTTATTTGACAGGGTAGAGCCTTAACCCTATCATTTGTGCAATCGATTGGTCGTAAAAATTAACAAACAAGATTAGCGGCAAAAAATAAGTATTTAAGGGTATGAGCATTTCCAACGATATTCCGCGATCAGGCAGGCATAACGGTCAAAACCCGATCGGGCTGTTTGTTTGTGATTTTGACGGGACCTTGCTGAGAACGGACCGCAGTTTTTCACGTGATGACCTGGGAGCCTTAAAGCGCCTGGGTCAGCTGGGCATCGTCCGCGCAATTGCGACCGGCCGATCGCTATATTCGATCAACACCATTCCCATTTCAAAGCTGCCGGTGGATTTTCTCATATTTTCCAGCGGTGCCGGCATCAATCGGCATCCCGACGGCTTGATCATTCGCAAAACCGGTCTGGAGGCGCATCAGGTGCGTCGGGCAATTCAAATTCTGCAGACAAACAAACTTGACTTTATGGTTCACCGTCCGATCCCGGATAACCATGCCTTCAGCTATTTTGAATCAAGATCCGATAATGCGGATTTCAACAGGCGCATCGACATCTACCGTCAATTTGCAAAACCGCTGGATCTTAAACAAGATGGCTTTGACATAGCAACCCAACTGCTCGCCGTCGTTCCACCCGACGATAACCGGCCGTTAATCCAGACATTGCGAACGGCGCTGCCGGATTTTAACATCATCCAGACGACTTCACCTCTGGACGGTTGCTCCACCTGGATTGAGATTTTTCCGACAACGGTATCGAAAAGCCTCGCCGCTGAATGGCTTGCAGAAAAATTTAACCTGAATCCAAATCAAGCGCTTTCAATCGGCAACGACTACAATGACATGGACCTGCTGGATTGGACGGGATGCAGCTATGTTGTCCGGAATGCGCCACCGGATTTAACCAATCGGTTTCCCGTTGTGGCCTCCAACAATAATAGTGGTGTAGCTGAAGCAATTGAGCGGTGGCTCGCCTCAGGTTCATTCAATCATTCATAACGCCTCTGGCTGCCACTGCCGGGCAACTGGCTCGCTGGCTGCTGGCTACTAGCTGAGATCATAGCGATTATAAAATGCAGGGGCGGGGTTTATCCCCGCCCACCAGGAATCAAAATTAATCGGGCGGGGATAAACCCCGCCCCTACTTCTGACCTCTGTCCTCTGACTTCTGATTTCTGTCTTTTGACTTCTGTCTTCTGACCTCTGTCATCTGTCTTCTGACCTAACCAGCGATCTCTTTGACCGCCTCTTCGAAAATCGTCAGACCCAGATCGATTTCTTTAGCGGTTACGGTTAGCGCCGGGCAAAAGCGGATGCTGTTTTCGCCGCAGCCTAAAATAAGCAGACCCTTTTCAAATGCCTTCCGGATGATGGCGGGCCGCCATTTTGTGGCCGGCTCTTTGGTCTCCCGATCTTTGACAAATTCGACGCCCACCATCAGCCCCTTACCGCGAGCATCGCCCATGCATTCGTATGTCTTCTGGAGTTCTCGCAACCCTTTCATAAGGCGTTTGCCCTGAACGGTTGCATTTTTCATCAGGTTTTTCTCCAGCAACTCGATGGTTGCCATGGCCGCCTGGCACGAAATCGGATTACCGCCGAACGTGGATGCATGCGAGCCGGCTTCCCAATTCATAATTTTGGCGGATGCCACCATGGCGCCAAGCGGCAACCCCGAAGCAATACCCTTGGCCACGGCCATAATATCCGCCTTGGCCTTGAAGTGTTCCATCGCAAACATTTTACCGGTGCGCCCCATCCCGGATTGGACTTCATCGGTGACGTAAAGGATGCCGTATTTTTTAGCGATCCGATACAGTTTCTTGTGGAACCCCGGCGGCGGCACGATATAACCGCCTTCCCCTTGAATGGGTTCGACAAAGATGGCTGCAACCTCCTCCGGCGGCACAGTGGTACGAAACAGCGTGTCTTCTATCCATTTCACGCAAAACAGCTCACAATCGGGATAGCACAAATTATAAGCACATCGATAGCAGTATGCATACGGGATATGCGTAATGCCGGGCACGAATGGATTATAATGCTTTTTTTGAACGGTTTTGCTGGCCGTCAGAGACAGGGCCCCCATGGTACGTCCATGAAAGGCCCCGAAAAAGGCGATATTGAGCTCGCGTTTGGTGTGCCAGCGAGCCAGTTTAAAAGCTGCCTCAACGGCCTCGGCCCCCGAGTTGCCGAAATACACCCGTTTGGGGCCATTGCCGGGAACAATCGAGGCCATTTTCTCGGCCAGCTGAATCTGAGGCGTATAATAAAAATCGGTTCCGGACATGTGCAGCAGTTGTTCGGCCTGATTCTGGATGGCCTTGACAACATGCGGATGGCAATGGCCGGTGGCGTTGACAGCGATACCGGCCGTAAAATCCAGAAAGATGTTTCCATCGACATCATGCACCCACATCCCTTCAGCCTGGTCAACCACCAGCGGATAAACTCGGGTGTAAGATGGAGAGACAAAGGATTTATCCAGTCTAATTAATTTTTTGGCACGCGGTCCCGGCAGCGCAGTTTTAATCGTCGGTTTCTTGGGCATATCTCCTCCAGCAGTTACATTCAAAATCGTATTAAATTTATGTTGTTTTATTACAATAGCTTATCCTTTTTTTAAAAAAAGTGCAATATGCAAAAAAAATCACAAAATCGGCCTTTCGCGCCGTCCCGGCACTCTGCTTAGGATAGAATAAATTTTTACGCGTTGGTATCATTTATGATATATTATTTTTTTTGTTCGCAAACCCATATACAGTAAAATTGGAGTCTAAAATGTCTGCTGTGATAAATAGTAGTATAACGCTTCACGAAGGCCGTGTGTTTAACCTGCTCAAGGAAAATTACACCCTGGACAACGGTGTAACATCGGAGATGGATTTTATTCAACATCCGGGGGCCGCTGCAATGGTTCCGATGTTGAACTCCACCGATGTGATTTTAATCAAGCAGTATCGGCATGCGATCCGCGAGTTTATCTGGGAAATTCCAGCCGGTACACTGGACCCCAAAGAATCGCCCCTGAATTGCGCCCAAAGGGAGCTGATCGAAGAAACCGGATATTCGGCTGCCAGCTGGCATCAGCTGGGTACCATTACGCCTTTGCCGGGTTGCTCGGATGAACGCATTCATATCTTTCTGGCTTCAGACCTGGCATCAGCCGAACAGAATCTGGATGATGATGAAATGCTAAAGGTTCACCAGCTTAAACTGGAAGATGCGTTACAGATGATTGTGGCAGGCGAAATTGCAGACGGTAAAACCATTTCGGGGCTCTTTCTGGCAGCGAACTGGCTAAAACAAAACCATCCTGATTTGAATTATTAGCCACAAACCCGACTTCGCTTTGGCAAGCTTCGCAGCGCCAAGCCCACAAAGACTCATACAAGGAAAAAGAATTATCCGCAGATTACACAGATTACGCAGATTATTTTTTTAGGCTAAAAGATTTTGAAGAATTTGATCCGTTGATGTTTCTAACCACCCGCTTCGCTCGAGAGCACTGAGTTCACAGAGAGATTTTTTCTTTTGTCCAATCGGGACCTGCCTTCGCTATTCAAGCTTCGGCCAGGCAGGGATACCGATTGGACAAAAACACTCAGCCACTTCGTGGCAATTTGGTTAGTAACCCACTGTATAGTGTTCGTTACTTGTATTAAACAGAGGCCCGCCAGGGCAGGATTGGTTTCGGTTTGCCGTCGTCTCCCGGCAAACCAAAAAATAAATTTATCTCTGTGTTCTCTGTGAACTCTGTGGTTTGGAAAATCATACGATCAATAAATTCAGATAATCGGCTTTGAGCTTTCAGCTTTGAGCTATGAGCTTCAGTGTAGATCTAATCTGTGTAATCTGCGGATACATTATTCACAGGTTCAACTAAATCTGTGGATAAATAAAATCCCACCTTCAAGCTTAACCGTTACTCCGACTTTTTACCGGTCATGTGGCTGATGTCGACTTTGATGATAAGCGTTTTCTTTAAAGCTTTGTCTAAATATTCAAAACCGCCATCCGCATATTGCGCCATGATAATATCAAGCACCTGGCGCTTCTTTTCCGTATCTTCGATAAAGCTGGCCGTTCCATAGCCAATGACGCTAAAGTATTGCATTCCCCAATCACAGGCAGTTTTACCCGAAGTGATGCGGGTATCGCCGTCAAATTCAAAGCAAACCCACCGATTGCGTTTTAAGATATCAATTTTGCGCCCTTTCGTTGCAGAGTGAAAATACAAAGTGTTGTCTTTGTACCCGAAACACAGCGGAACGATGTAGGCGATACCTTCATCGGACAATCCCAGCCTGCAAACCTGTGACTTTCGAATAATGGCATCGATTTCACATCTATCCGTTATTTCTTTTTCTTTCCTCCTCAAAATTTGGTTCTCCTGCACCTGAATTGATTTTCCAATTGCCGTTTAAAAATTTCATTTATCATTTCTTTATTCTTAACAAGTTTTTAATTTTTTTAGCTTTATTTCTACTTTCATTTGGTGAAATTAGTCATTATAATAAAATATATCATATTGATAGCTGGTTAGCAAATTGTTGAGCATTTCAAATTTATAAAATATGCGAAACATACTAACAATAGTATATCCCTTTTTCGCTTTGCTGCTCGGGATGATTCTGACTCAGATTCTGGCAACCATCCAGGTTTATCTTTCAAACGCATCGTTACATGACAGTTTGCTGGCAATTAGAAATGCCGGCTACCTTCCCATACCCAATGGGCCGGTTATGGACGGCTTAAAAGACATCGGACCGGCTTTGGCAGGCGGCCTTTTTTTTACCTTCAGCATTGGAGCCGGCATATCATTTTTTACATTAGCGCTGGCATGGATTTGGAACCGTATCTTCTATCTTAACAAATACATCTTTTACACCTATTTACTACTCTGGTTGGTTTGTTTGCTCGCCTTGAATATAAACGGTTTCAACCTCTTTTTAACATTAACCATTTTGCTTGTCCCGCCGCCCGTCTTTATAGTCGTTTCCAAAAGCATGTTTTACTCAAGCAGGCTGAACCGGCGTTCAAATGATATAATCCATATCCTGCCGGTATTGGTGCTGGCATTGCTGCTGGGCTGGCAAATCGATGACCGAATGTTTACAGATTTCCGCGACATTTATCTACTATCCAATCCGATTGGTGCCCACATAAACAACTTTTACTACAAATATACCTTGTATCCTGCAGAAGTTTTTAAGTCTTTAAGCCAGAAGATGCTCAAGACCGGTGCAATCAAATCTGATGAAAACGATTCGGGTATTGTTCTGGAAAGTATGTTGCTCAATTATGACTACATCCCGCTTGAGGGCGATATTAATGCTGACCTGGGCATCGTAGCAATCCAAGATGATCTAAAATTAGTAAACCGCAACAAGACTGTGGTGCAGATATCGACTAAAGCGTTCCTTGCAGAACCGGATAAAGTGATAAGACAGTTTGAGAAGCAAAGCGACACCAATAGCCTATTAAGGCAGTTGACCTTCATTTCTTTATTATTTGGACTTCCGCTCGCGGTCTATGTCATCGTGCACGGAATGACTAGCATCCTGGCAGGTTTTTTCTTTAATTCAAAAGGAGCTTCTATTATCGCATCGATGTTTTGCTTAGTTATCTGCATTTTAATGTTGTTTGCCTTTCAATTTAGCAGGGACCGCAATGTTTCGGTGTCGAATCTGCCTGACGCACTCAACTCGGAGCGCTGGCAAGCGCGAGTGAGTGCTCTAAAAATTATCGACGAAAAAGGTTTGGAAATCAGCCAGTTTAAATCTTACCCCGCTATGTTAAAAAGCACCCATATTGCTGAACGGTATTGGCTGGTGAAGACTTTAGGCAATTCCAGAAATCCGGCGACTCATACCGATTTGCTGCATTTTTTAAATGATCCGCACCCCAATGTTGTCACCATGGCACTTCATGCGCTCGGTAAAAGAGGCAACCGGGATATGACGGCACAAATCATGCAAATCATCACCACCACTGATAATTGGTATATTCAGTGGTATGCCTATAAAGCATTGCGTTCAATCGGATGGAGACAAACAAAATCAAATTAAGCACTGTATTTACGGCAATTGCCGTAATTATTGTTGTGGAGATCACAATCCAGTTTCTTATCAACCACAACATTCTTGCGCATCTTAGCGCACTGGGGCTGGCCCGCGTTACTGAATTTTTTTTACTGCTGGTCATCGTAAAAGTGATGCAACAGCACTTTTCCTCCATCGGACTGGCATGGCCCAATTTGCCTACAGGTTTTAAAAAGGGGCTGATCTGGTCGGTCTCTTTTGGGGCGGCAGCCGGAATCGGTATGCTCATCATCCATCTGGCGGGTTTTAAGATCAGCGGTCTTTTCCGTATGCAGCTGCCAGCTGTAAGCAATAGGCTGGTCATCTTCTTCCTGGTAGGCGTGTTGGTCGGCCCCATCGCAGAGGAAATATTTTTTCGGGGCATCCTTTATGGATTTTTCCGAAGATGGGGTGTCCCGACGGCCATCGTGCTCAGCACTTTGCTTTTTGTTATACCCCACACTTCCGGCAGCATCATTCCCGTTGCCCAGCTCCTCGGCGGCGTCCTGTTTGCCGTTGCCTATGAAATCGAAAAAAATCTTCTGGTTCCGATGATCATCCACTGCCTGGGTAACCTGGCAATCTTCACCCTCGCTCTAATATTCTGAATCTATTATTGGAGTTTAGACTGTGACCCGTTATAAGTCGTCGTTGGTGCATGTTTACGCTTGTTGCTCATATCAGCTCCTTTCGGTTTATGCTGACTTAGAGCTTAACACATTGTCCAAATTTTTGGGATCACCGCCCTAAATCCAAAGAAAAATACTTAATAAGTTCTCTGAATTTGGCTTCTGTAATTTTTAAACGTTTTATGTACTTGTTTTTCCTCGGCAGGACTGGCTTCGGAGCATATTGAACGCCCCTTATTTAGTCAAGCCCCCTTTTTAATAAGTCATAAATTTGACATGTGTTTTAATAGTGAAATATTGTTTAGCTATAACTATCTGTAATTTATTAATTTAATGAAATAGGTGGTTTAGGTCCAATTTTTGCATTAATTCGTCTTTTCTAAGATGGATTAACTCATAAATATAAAATTTTCATCATTTTTTTGATACCCAGTTAAATACAAGAATCCATTATGAGAAGGATTAAATCAATAGATTTTAAAAAAAAGGTGCCACTCAACTCTAACTATTTGGAAAAAATAAAATCAACCAAAGAGGCAAGTTCAGGTAAGAATGTCAACGCTGTGGTTGAGATTCTTCTAAATGATGGCATCCTGACTCAAAAGCAGATTGAGCACGCCCATAGGGTTTTATCTAAGCTTGAATCTCCCCGTCCACTGACATGTCTGTTAAAAGAACTCAAATTTTTCACTGATGATCAGCTTAAAAATGCTTTGGCATCCAATCCCATCAAAATGGCAATTGGGGATCTTTTAGTTGAACTGGGTCATGTCAAAGAAAAAGATCTTAGGGTCGCACAAGCTATTCAGGAAAATGATAAATCAAAGCGAAACCTTGAACAAATTCTTATCGATCAACACCTAATAGATGAACATGTGTTAATGGAACTATTGGGCTTAAAGCTGGGTCTGCCTTATGTAGAACCTGAATTTGGTCAAATCGATCCAAAGCTTATTTCAAAAGCACCCATCAAATGGTTTATAAAGCACAGATTGGTCCCTCTCAAAAATGAAAACCACAAAGTTCGGATTGCCTTTGTAGATCCGCAAGACGAACAGAGCTTAAATGCTGCTAAACAAGTATTTGGAAATGGTATCTTACCAGCTCTAACCAGCTTATCTGCCCTCAATAATGTTTTGCAGTGGGCAGAGCGCATTAATACTGGAGAAAAAGTATCAACTTCCAAAGAAGGTGTTGCGGTAAAATTCGTCAACAAAATTATTTTAGCCGCTATTGATAGAGAGGCCAGTGATATTCACATTGAACCGTTAAAGGACCGTTTGCGGATTCGTTTTAGACAGGACGGGGTTTTAATGCCTTTCGAAGAATTATCCAAAGATGTTACTCCAGCGCTCACCAACCGAATTAAGG
>JASFIV010000176.1:0-9872 GCA_050122475.1 Desulfobacterales bacterium
TACGGCGTTGAATGAAATCGCTGAAATGTCTGAAATCGGTATCGAGATCATCGAGGACAAAATTCCGTTAAAAGTAGAAGTGGCCGGAGCTTGCGAATTGCTGGGGTTTGATCCCCTTTATCTGGCCAATGAGGGTAAACTGCTGGCCTTTGTGGCACCGGAATGTGCCGATGCGGTGTTGAAGACAATTCAATCAGATCCCCTGGGTAAAGATGCCACGGTGATCGGCGAGGTTGTTTCGGATTATCCCGGCAAGGTCTTTATGAAAACCCGCATTGGCGGCAAACGCATCGTGGATATGCTGGCGGGTGAACAGCTCCCCAGAATCTGCTGATTTTCCATTAATAACTGGCCTTTTTTCCGATGGCCTGCGTTCTCCGCGGGTTTTGCGCCTGCAACGTACTTCAAGTACGCCTTGGCGAAAACCCTTGTGCGGCCTTGGCCATCAAAAAAAATCCTCAGTTATTAATAGGAAAATAACAATTTTCAAAAACCAAAACCACATTTAAATAAGCGTAGTAATTTTTATTGGAATCTGGGTGCAATAAATTTTTTTAGATTTGGTATTTTTAATTAAGGCTCTACTGCTTACTAAACCGGTTTAACTCAATTTTGAATAATAATTTCCGCCGCAGGCGCGAAGCGAGGGAAAATATAAAATCTTGTTAATCCTGTTAAACCCGTCAAAAGAATAAAATGAATAAATATCCTCAACTAATCATCGCTCTGATCATATTACTGATCGAGACCGGCGCTGCAGCGCAGAGCGAACATCTGATTGCGGGTCGGACGATGGGGACGACCTATCACGTCAAGGTGGTGGTTGCTGCTTCTGAAGACCTGAGTGGCCTCAAGAAAAAAATTGAGCGGCGCCTGGTGGAGATCAATCAGGTTTTTTCGACCTACATCAAAGACAGTGAAATCAGTCGCTTTAACGCCCTGAAGCAGGCTGACCAAAAATTTGAGGTATCCGCTGATTTTATGCAGGTGATGCGGGTTGCGCACAATATCCACCGGCTTTCTGAAGGCGCCTGGGATGGTACCATCAACCCACTGGTGGATTTGTGGAGTTTTGGACCCACCCAACGCAAACCGAGCATGCCGGCAGCCGACGCCATTAAGGCCCTACTGCCCAGAATAGGCTTTGATCGCATTCGAATTGAAGAACCGAATTTTCTGGTAAAGGATCTGGCCTCGGTCACCCTGGACTTAAATGCCATTGCCAAAGGGTATGCGGTGGATCAGGTTTCAAAGCTGGTGGCTGCCGGCGGGTATAAAAACTATCTGGTTGAAATCGGCGGTGAGATCTATGCCGCCGGATTTCGTCCGGACGGCCATCGCTGGAGAGTGGGCATCAATCGGCCACAAAAAGATGCGGCTTTTAACGAGGTCTACAGGGTTGTATCGATTTTCAATCAGGCCTTTGCCACCAGCGGCGATTACCGCAATTTTTTTGAAATCGACGGCGTGCGCTATTCGCATGTGATCGATCCGCGAAGCGGTTACCCGGTCTCCAACGGGGTGGTTAGTGTTTCTATAATAGCGGATAACTGCACGCTGGCAGACGGTCTGGCAACGGCCATCATGGTCATGGGGGCTGAAAAGGGCATCCGTCTGGTGAATCGGTTGCCCAACGTCGAATGCTTTATTGTTGTTGAAAAATCAGACGGGCGTCTCGTAAATTTTACCTCTGCCGGCTTTGCCACCCACAAATAATCCCACCCGATTTTTTATAGGGGACGTTCTTTACTTATTAACTTATCCATCTGACAGTCTATAATTCATGTCCTTGGCAATCTTTTCACCGCGAACAACGGACTTGCTGACGGCCGGTATCGAAATATTCAGCATTTTTGAAAGCAGAGCCATACTCGTACCCAGCTCGCGGACTGCCCAATAGCAAAGCAAGCTGCGTGCCCTGACAATATGATGATACCGTCCTGAAGCCCACACCTCGGCTGTATCCATTTCCAATAGATCTGCCACCCGCTTTGCAGTTTTATCCAGATCAAACCCCTGAGCCTGAAGCGCAGACTTTCTTTCCATGGCCTCATCTGCTGCCTTAAGCGTTTGTTCGACAAAATCACCATCACCTAAAATTCGCTCGTCACCTTTCTGGTAATTTTTAGCTTGGCGCATCGATATAAAAGCTGACCAGCCGCCAACGCTGCGGATGAGCCCCCCTCCAACCAGCTCCGGTCTTCTACCCTGCGCCACACCTTTTTTGACAAAATTTCTGTAAGACCGAAGCGCCAGATGACGCTTATCATGAAAAAGTGCCAGAATTTTATCAATTTCTTGCCATGAATTGCTTTTATTTCCCAAAATCGCACTGTGTCCGCAATACGGATATTTATCCAGATGTTCAATGTCTTTAACAATTTTGCCGCGCAAAGGGTTCAGATGAATGTAACGAACCAGCTCTAGTAGATATTTATTTTCCTGACAAAGAATCGATTTATAGCGATTTTGAAAAAGATGCCCTTGGCGTTTGTGTCTGCGATTATGGTAAATGGCATAGCCGGTTAGAAGTCTTCTCATTATCGTGGAAATGGGTACGATACCGGTCCTGAGCAATAAGTGGAAATGATTGGGCATGAGTGCCCATGCATAGCAGGGAGTGTTGGTGTCTGTTAAAATTTTCTCCAGGCGTTTCAAAAAGGAGTACCGGTCTTTTGCGTCAAGGAAGATCTTGCTTTTAGCGATTCCTCTGCAAATGATATGATGGAGGGCGCCGGGTGCGTCTATGCGTGCTTTGCGGGGCATGCATACCGGATAACATATCAGGATGATAGCATCAAGTTAATAAGTAAAGAACGTCCCTCCCTAAAATTGGATGGGTTTTTGGATTTGACATTGACGGGTATTCAGCATATGAAATGATGCAATTCATATTGACTTTGCCCGCGCAATTTTGTCTTGACCGCAAATCGACAGCTGCTGGATGATGCGAAAGGGTATGCCGATGAACTTCTCCTTCAAAGAGATGTTGGACTGGACGCTTCGCAAGCCGTTAGTTGTTATAGCAATCATTTTGGCAATCACGCTTTTATTCGCCTGGCAAATTCGCCATCTTTCCTTTAAAACCTCCATTTACGATCTTCAAATTGAAAACCTTCCTGAAACGGCCCGTTACGAGGATTTCAAAAAACTGTTCGGCTCGGATGAGATCATCCGGGTGGTCGTCAAAGCTGAAAATATCTTCGATTCGCTGACCTACAGTAAAATCGAGCAGCTGGCTGAGCGGGCGACCCAAATCGATGGCGTCAGGCGGGTGATCAGCCTTCCGGGCATTAAAAAAGCAGTGGACGTCACCGGCAACTGGGATATGGAAAAATTTTCCGCCGTCATCTCGGGTGTGGATTTATTCAAGAACAATCTCTTTTCCACAGACGGTAAAACCACTGCACTGACCCTGGTGCTAAAAAATGAGGCCCTGCCCGAAGACGTCATCAATGATGTTCGTCTGCTGATTGCCGAGACATCTTCAGATCTGAGTTTGTATCAGATCGGGATGCCGCTTGTTTCAGAGGCCCTTGTCAAATTAACCGAAAAAGACTTTTCGCGGCTGCCCCCGGTTACCCTTTTGCTGATTGCCATTATCCTTCTTTGCCTGTTCCGCAAGCTGCGTTATATCTTGATCCCGCTGATCTGCGTGGGGTTGGCACTGACCTGGACTTTCGGTCTCATGGCGTTGCTTCGCATCCCGCTTTCGATGTTGACGATGATTGTTCCGGTTTTTCTGATTGCGGTCGGTACCGCCTATTGCCTGCATATTGTCTCTGAATACATTGCCTGCCAGGAAGAAACCGGGTCCCCGAAGGAGGTGACCACCCGCACGTTTTCCCATATCGCTTTTCCGACATTTCTGGCGGTTTTGACGACCATTATCGGTCTGGGGTCGCTGTTCATCAACCGCATCGCCATGATTCAAGAATTTGCGCTTTTCTCCTGCTTTGGCATGCTCAGTATATTGGTTATTATTCTGACTTTTCTTCCGGCCGCCATGTCGCTGATACCGGTTTCCTCAACAACCCAAAAGAAAGAAGAAGCCCCGTCATCTCTGTTTCAGCGATTTATCGATATCATCATCGATCTCAACTTGAACCATCAAAAGGTCACCCTGCCGATCATCGCTGTGGTGGTTTTGATTTGTCTGATCGGCATCTTGCGGATCCGGGTCGAAACCAATCCGGTCGGATATTTTAAGGAAAACACCGAGATTAAGCGCAATTTTAACGATATTTACCAGCATTTATCCGGCAGCTTTCCGATCAATGTGGCCATGGAGAATGCCGAAGCCGACTATTTCCAGGATCCCGCCCACCTGGCGGAAATCGAGCGTCTGCAGGTTTTTTTGGAGAAGCTGCCCGGTGTGGACAAAACGATTTCATTTGCCGATTATCTAAAGCTGGTCAATTATGCCCTCAATAAGTTCGAGCACAAACATTATGTTCTGCCGCAAGAGGGTTTCGAAGTCCGGATGGCCATCAACAATTATCCCACCATGCTCGGCGAGGACATGCTGACGCGCTTCATGAACCCCGAATTTTCCAAGACCAACATTCTGCTGCTCACCCACGTTTCCAGCTCCAAGGACTTTCTTCACATTCGTGACAAAATAACAGAGCACGTTAAACAACATTTTTCAAAAGATTTAAAGTGGGATGTCACCGGTCTGGGAATGACCATCGCCGTCAGCAGCGAATTGTTAACCTCCGGGCAGGTCAAAAGCCTTTCGATTACGATGGTGCTGGTTTTTGCCATCATGTTTGCCCTCTTTTTGTCGAGCAAAGTCGGTCTGATTGCGCTGGTTCCCAATATCTTTCCAATTGTGATCAATTTCGGGATCATGGGGTGGTTTGGCGTTGAGCTTTCCATGGTCACCAGCCTGATCGCCAGCATCGCCATCGGTCTGGCGGTAGATGACACCATTCACTATCTGGTTCGCTACAACCGGGAATTCAAGACGGATTTAGATGAAAAAAGGGCCATCAGAGAGACGCTGACTCGAGTCGGCCGGCCGGTTACCTTTACTACGGTCACCATTTGTGTTGGATTTTCCATTCTCATTTTTTCAAGCTTCAAGCCGACCGCCATTTTTGGGGTGATGATGGTGATCACCTCGCTGGCCGCGCTGGTTGGGGATTTAATTGTGCTGCCCTCTTTGATCCAGCACGTCGAAGTGGTGACCCTGTGGGATTTGTTGCGATTAAAGCTCGGCAAGGAGCCGCCCGAGGGAATACCACTCTTCAAAGGCCTGTCACACACCCAGGTGCATTACATCATTATGGCCGGATCGCTTATGGAAATTAATGCCGGTGAGATTCTGTTTCATAAGGGGGAACCCAGCGATTCGATGTATGCTATTGTTTCAGGGACGTTAGATGTTTTGGATCCTGACAGTGATGACGAGTCCAATCGAGAACTCGGCAGCCATAAACTGCTCAATCAAATAAAAACAGGAGATGTTTTAGGTGAGATGGGGTTTTTGCGATCCGTACCGCGTTCAGCCACCGTCATCGCTACCCAGCCGGTTGAGCTTTTAAAAATAAATTGGAAGATGATCAAACGCTTGCAGTGGTTGTATCCGCCGACGGCTCAAAAATTTTTCTTTAATCTGATGACGCTGATATGTGATCGCCTCGAAAACCTGACCGAATGCTTCTCAGAAATTAAGGTTCTGGATGATTCCACAGGCTTGTATGACAGGGACAATTTTTTGAAAATCCTGGATGCTGAAATCGAACGAGCGAAACGATACCAGGCCGGGTTGGCGGTCAGTTTGATGAAATTTGATTTTGATGCCGTTACGCCTGCACGCAATAATTTAGAAACAGAGGGAATTCTTCGGGAGATGGGAGAGGCTTTTTCAGAGCAGATTCGCAAATGCGACACTTTGAGCCGATTCGACCACCGGACGTTTGCTCTTTTGATGCCGCATTCCTCAGCGGCCAAGGCCGAGCTGCTGTGTAATCGCTTAATGCATCTATTCGAGGAAAAATGCAATGCGGTTGAGTGCATGCAATTGAGATTAACGGCCGGGTCAGCTGAGTTTATTCCCGGCTCGGAGGAGAGCGGATTTGATCTAATTGCCAAAGCTTCGGTCAGTTTGCAAAATGCGGTCGAATCCGACACATCGGTTCAATGACCGCCATATAGGGCAAATAGGCCAAAGTTAAGCAGGGTTTGACGTTTGATCCGGCAATTTAGCGGTTTGAGCTTCATTCTTTCTTACAAAAATTTTAAAACCACCAGGGTGATATCGTCTTCTTGTTGGGCGCCACCTCGAAAAGCGGTTACCGCATCGATGATTGCCAGGCGGATGCCGTCGGCCCCCAAATGGGCATTTTTCCGGATAGTTTCTTTGAATCGATCCTTGCCGAACATTTCACCTTTTTGATTGGGAGCCTCCCAAACCCCGTCGGTTGTCAGCACCAATATGTGTCCCGCCGTGATCGTCTGGGTGTAATCCCGGTACTGCCAGCTTTCTTCAACGCCCAGCGGAATGCCTTCTCCTGCGAGTGTATCGAAATGATCCGTATCGGGAGAATACAGCAAAACCGGATCATGGCCCGCTCGGACCCAGGTGATGCGGCCGGTTCGGGCTTCAATAACCAGAAAGAAAAGGGTCATGAATTGATGCGTTTCCATGGTGTCGGCCGAAACCAGTCGGTTGACATCGCTGATCATTTCAGCCGCCGAACCTGCCTGCCTGATCCGTCCTCTGAGATAGGCTCTTACACCGGCCATGAGCAATGCCGATGAGATGCCGTGCCCGCTGACGTCGCCCACCACAATGGCATATATATCAGAGCCTTGGCGGGGCAATCGAATGTAATCGTAGTAGTCCCCGCCGGTTTCATCGCAATACTGGCTGCTGCCGGCAATATCGAAATGCTGATCTTTTGGTGGACGCTGCGGCAACAGGCTCTGTTGCACTTCCTGGGCGACATTTAAGGCGGCAATGATCTGCTCTAAGTGTTTGCTGTATTTGGCCACCTTTTTCATGGCCGCCTGAAGCTTGACAACCGTTTTTTCAAGCTGCTGGCTTTTTTCCAGCAGATTTTGGTTGAGTTGATTTATTTCTTCAAATGCGCTGGCATTTTGCAGGGCGATGACCATGCTGTTGACCAGGGTGATCAGAAGTTTTTTTTCATCTTCGGTATAGGGCTTGGCGATAATTTTTGATCCCAGCCCCATCATGCCGGCACGATTTTTATCGACATTAAACGGTACGACACTGGCAACTTTTTCAGGCAACATGGCGGGTGTATCGTTGTAAATTTCTTCCACCACCGGGTTTGTAATTTCCCTGAGCAGCAAATTTTCCCTGGCGCTGTTTTCCAATTGCGACAGATCAATCGCGTGAAAGCCGTTGGATACGAAGTGGACGCTTTCTTTGGATCCCAGGTCAATGATCAGGATAAAGCCTTCGACCACGCCGAAGTTACCCAATGTCATCAGCAGAAGATTTCTTAAAATTGCCTCCGAATCCAATGTGCCGAATATATCTTTGCTGAGGTCAAATAGCGTGCTGAGGTAATAGCTGCCCAGCTCCAGTTCATATTTACAGGTATCGAGGTCTTTGGGATTTTGGCTGTCAGGTTCCATTATGATTCATTTACTTGATAAAGATTCATACTTTGAAGGATCGATGAGCCATCAGGGAACATCAAAGGCGTCCTTAAGTCAAGGGAAAAATGAAAGAGCGGATCACCATCACCATTTTAAATTGTTTTAAAGCGGCACAACTTCTTCGGATCACACCTTGACATAAGCAGAGCGAAAAAATATGTAATTCCTTATATACGAGTACTTTCAAATTTTGATTCATCGAGTGCACGGCTTGCGGCTCGGCGAATGACTCACCACCACTATAGGATGACACCATGGACACGCAACCGACCTATGAAGAATTGGCCCAAAAAGTCAAATCGCTTGAACGGCAAGTTTCTGAAAGCCAACACATCCAGGAGACCTTAAAATCAAATCAGGCCATACTGTATGCAGCCATCGAAAATTTGCCGTTTGATTTTTTTGCTTTGGATGAAAACGGACGGTATTTTTTACAAAATTCGGTCTGTGTGAAGCACTGGGGCGATGTCATCGGAAAGGTGCCTGAAGAGCTGGACATAGACAAGGATACCAAAAAATTGTGGCTTGAAAACAACAGGCGTGCGTTTTCAGGAGAAACGGTCAAAGGTGAGGTGCAATATGCAGCCAATGACCAAGCCGGTTTTTACTTTAACATCATTTCACCCATTAAAGATAAGGGCCGCATTAGGGGTATTTTGGGAATTAATCTGGATATTACCGATCTTAAAAGAACTGAGGCTGCTTTGAAAGAAAGCGAAGCACTTTACCGTAGCTTGTTTGAAAATGCACCGGTGGGCATCGGTATTGCTGACAGGGACGGAAATATCATCGATTTTAATGAAGCGATGTTACAACCGGGCGCGTACGCCCCTGAAGACATCGCCAGGGTAAAGAATCTAAAAAAATTATATTTCGATCGGGAAATGCGTGACAAGGTAATCGACGAATTGACCGCGTGCGGCTATGTTGACAGAGCCGAAGTTCAATTCAAACGCAAGGATGGTCAACCTTATGATTGTCTGCTGAGCCTAAGACCCATTACCTATAAAGATAAACTTTGTACTCAGGCAATCGTACAGGATGTCACCAATCTAAAAGAAATCGAAAAACAGCTGTGGGACAGCCGGCAACGCTTCCTGTCCCTGGTGGAAACCACCAGTGACTGGATCTGGGAAGTCGATCGGTCCGGCACTTATATCTTCAGCAACCAAAAAGTAAAAGACATATTGGGCTACGATCGTCATGCCGTTATCGGCAAAAAGCCGTTTGATTTTATGCCGCCGCATGAAGCCCGAAAGGTCGCTAAACGTTTCAATGAATTCTCTAAATCACGCCGGGCATTTTCAGGGCTGGAAAACATCAATCTCCACAAAGATGGTCGTGAGATCGTACTCGAAACCAATGGCGTGCCGGTATTTGACGAGAATGGCAAATATCTGGGGTACAGAGGTATCGACCGCGATATCACCGAGCGGAAACTGGCGGAAAACGCATTGGAGCAAATCAACACCGAGCTTGAAAACCGGGTTGAAGCCCGGACAGCGGAGCTGATCGAAGTAAACACGCAGCTTAAAGAAGAGATGAGTGAACGCGAGCAGGTTGAAAAATCATTGCGAAAAAGAGAAAAGGAATTGAAAAACAAAACCGTTCAGTTCCAGGAGCTCAATTCGGCCCTGAAGGTCTTGCTGGCCAAAAGAGACGAAGATAGAATCATGCTTGAAGAAAAGATGGTCAGCAACGTGCGCGAGCTCGTTTTTCCCTATCTGACAAAATTAAACAACGGTAAACTGCCGGACAAAGAAAAGACCTTTATAAACATCATCGAATCCAACCTCAAAGATATCCTGTCCCCTTTTGCCCGCAGCTTGAGCAGCAAATATTTAGGGCTAACACCCACCGAAATTCAGGTGGCCAACCTTATCAAACAGGGCAAAACCACAAAAGATATCGCTGAACTGAGCAACCTGTCTCCCAGAACCATTGAGTTTCACAGAGACAACATCCGAAACAAGCTGGGTATCAAAAATAAAAAAGTGAATCTCAGAACATACCTGATGTCTCTGGATTAAAGGCGATTTGTCCCCGCCCCCAATCGGGGCGGATGCCGGGTTCAGCAGGCCTCTTCCTCAACCGGAAATAGCCGCATTTTTGCGCTGAACCGTCAGCATCGTGATATCATCTTCCTGGGGGGCTTTGCCGATATGCTCAAAGAGGTCGATTCCGATCCTTTGCATGAGGTCTACGGCTCCATCGACGGGCGGTGACAATAGGGA
>JASFIV010000177.1:0-9867 GCA_050122475.1 Desulfobacterales bacterium
GAAGTCCAGATCGAAAACCGGCAAGGCAAACACAAGATCTCAAAGAAGAAGATTCAGCAAAAAGCAAGGGCCATCTTAGACGCCTTGGATTATCCTGACGCAGAGCTTTCTATTCTCATCGTTGACGATCAACAGATTGCACGCCTCAATCAACAATACTTAAACCGAGAAGGTCCCACAAATGTAATTGCATTTGCCATGCAGGAAGGCCCGTTCACAGAAATTACACCCGACCTTTTGGGCGATGTCGTGATTTCGGTGGAAACCGCGAACCGGGAGGCAAAAAGCGTCGACCTCGATATGGCGGCTTATTTTGATCAGCTTCTCATTCATGGTATTTTACACCTGCTGGGGTATGACCACGAAAACGACACATCCGAAGCTCACAAAATGGAGCAGAAGGCAAATGAGATCTGGGAAACTATAAAATCGCGACCCGCATCTTAATGGCTGCATTCCGATTTACGGGATATCAAATGTGGGCTCAACTCCAGGCAAGAGGGAGGTTTAGCTATGGCCGGTCTAGCAGTTAAAATAAATATGGTTGCCGCCTTACGGGAAACCAGAAAAAGCGTATTTCCCGATCCAGTGGCCGTTGCAGTTATGGCCGAATTGGCCGGAGCCGACGGTATCGCCGTACACCTGCGGGGAGACCGGCAGGACATCCAGGATAGAGATGTCCGCATCCTGCGCCAGACGATTCAAAGTAAACTGATCCTGGAAATGGCATCAACCACTGAAATGGTCGGCATGGCCCTGGATATCAAGCCAGATCACGTTACTTTAGTGCCCGAAAAACGGGTGGAATTCAGTGCCGGCGGTGGCCTGGACCTCGTTGTCTACAAAGAAGAAATTAGAGAAATCGTTGATACCTTACAAAACAGCGGCATCCCCGTCGGCATTCTAATTGACCCGGACTCCGAACAGCTCAAACAGGCCCATCGCACCAATGCCAAAATTGTCGAGCTCCATACCGGCGCTTACTGTGACGCCAAGACATCTAAAACACGGCATCAGGAATTTTTAAAAATGATGGACGCCATCAAACTGGCCCATAAACTCAATCTCAACATTAAAGCCGGTCATGGGCTGTGTTACAAAACAATTAAAGCATTCGAGGGTCAGGGTGAAATCGACGAATTCAGCATTGGGAACAGTCTTATTTCACGCGCCGTGTTGACAGGTATGGAAAAGGCCGTCAAAGAAATGATTGATCTGATAAAGGCCCTTTAAATCTTCTGGCGCCATTTCCAAAAAAAAAAATAAAACCTTACCACGAAAGCATGAAAGCATAAAAACCCGAAAAATAAAATTTCGTGCTTCACCATTTTCGTGTTTTCGTGGTTGTTTTTTAAATTATTCATTTGGAGTCTCAAATGATTCTCGTAACCGCTGCTGAAATGCAGGAAATGGATCGTCAGGCGATTGAAAAACATTCAATTCCCGGTCTGGAGCTCATGGAAACCGCCGGTCAAGGCGCTACGATCGTGCTGCTCTCCCTGTTTGCCGATCAGGCCGAAGATGGCGTTAGTATTGTATGTGGCAAGGGAAATAATGGCGGCGACGGTTTTGTTATCGCCCGGGAGCTTGCCGCCAAAGACTTCAATGTGACGGTTTATTTGCTCGCCAAAACCGAAGCAGTCAGAGGGGATGCGGCAGTTAACCTTAAACGCCTTGCTGCGCTCAACGTCCCGATCATTGAAGTGCCGGATGAAGATCGCTTTTCGAAAATTAAATCCGACATCGTCCGTTCGGGCCTGCTGGTGGATGCTATTCTGGGTACGGGTTTAACATCCGATGTCAGAGATTTTTTTAAAGCTGTCATTGATTTTATAAACCGCAGCAGCATTCCGGTATTTGCGGTCGACATTCCATCGGGCCTAAATTCAGATACCGGTCAACCCTGCGGGACAGCTGTTCAGGCGCAAGCCACAGCTACTTTCGCCCTGGCTAAAATCGGTCATTACACTTACCCAGGCGCTGCACACACCGGAAAGCTTGAAATTATTGATATTGGCATACCGGAGGCAGTCGTCGAAGCCGTCGGCCCGAAGCAATACCTGCTCACTGCTGATCGCATCAGCGGCTACTTTCAACCGCGCCCTGCAGATATGCACAAGGGCAAAAGCGGCCACCTGATGGTAGTTGCCGGCTCAACCGGAAAGACGGGTGCAGCTGCCATGACGGCCGTCTCGGCTATGCGTGCCGGAGCCGGCCTGGTAACGCTAGGCGTTGCTGAAAGCCTCAATCCGATTGTCGAAGCGCAGGTATTAGAAGTGATGACAGCTCCTTTGTCGCAAAGCCGGAGCGGTATCCTCGCAGACAGTGCCTTGGATGAGATTCTGGCATTGGCAGACGGAAAATCGTGTTTGGCCATTGGACCGGGGATTGGCCAAGCCGCTGAAACCAGAAGTCTGGTCGAAAAAGTCATAGCCCGAATAGAAATACCGATGGTCATCGATGCCGACGGCCTCAACAATATTACCGGGCAAACCGGTCTATTGAAAAAGCTAAAAGCCCCGGCTGTGCTGACACCCCATCCCGGGGAAATGGCCCGGCTAATGGAAACCACGCCGGCAGCCGTCCAACAAAATCGCCTCACGTGTGCCCGGGATTTTGCCACCCATTTTGGTGTGCACCTTGTCTTAAAAGGAGCCGCAACCGTCATCGCCCACCCCGATGGCACGGTCTTTATCAATCCTACCGGCAATCCCGGCATGGCCTCCGGGGGTATGGGTGACGTGCTAACCGGCGTGCTGGCAGGTTTTATCACCCAGGGTTTTTCTCCCAAAGATGCCGCCCATGCTGCCGTATATCTTCATGGAGCCGCCGCCGATACCCTGACAACATCAATGGGGCCGTTTGGCTACCTGGCCGGCGAAGTGATGGATGCGATTCCGGGGGAAATTAAAAAACTACTGGCGTAAAAACCCCACGAGATGCCATGCAAAAGTATTTCAATTATCCTTATGCTGAAGTTATTTGTTATTCGTTACTGGTTATTTGGCTTGGATCGCATGGCGATCCGACGATGACCGGAGCGAATTACAGATTACGAATAATAACTAACCCGTAACGAATTGAAACGATGGCTGACCAACACATCCAGCTGACAACTCAATCTGCAGCGGAAACGCAACGTCTGGGACGAATCTTAGGTGCCGCCATTGAGCAGCCGATCATCATGGCCTTAAGCGGTGACCTCGGAAGCGGTAAAACCGCATTTGTGCAAGGGCTGGCAAAGGGACTTGATGTTTCTGAGAAGTATTATGTCACCAGCCCGACCTTCACCCTTATAAATGAATACCCGGGTCGGTACCCCCTTTACCATGTGGATCTTTACCGGATTGAACAACTAATCGAACTGGATGACATCGGACTGGATGAAGTGCTGCTGGCAGATGCCGTCATTGCTATCGAATGGGCTGAAAAGCTATCCAAGGATGCGCTATCAAACCACCTGCAGCTGGGGTTTGAAATTACCGGCAAAAGCGCCCGTCGCATCGATCTATTTGCATATGGACATCCTTCCGTGAATTTGCTAAAAGCTCTGGAACCGAAACTTCAGGACTTGATAAAATTATAAGCTCCACATGCGCCCCAAAATGTTTTTAAAAATTTAAATTCTACCACGAAGACCACGAAGTATAGACAATATTTAATTTTTTATTAACTCCTTTCTTCGTGTCCTTTGTGGTAAAATTTTTGTTATAAGAGCCTGTTAAACAAGCTGGATTATAATGACGGGCTGAAAAGGAAAGGATTGGAGAAGAGACAGTGGCTTTAATTGTTCAAAAATACGGGGGCACCTCAGTTGCCAACCTGGAACGAATTCAAAACGTGGCCAGCCGGGTTGCCAAAACCTATGACCAGGGCAATGCGGTGGTCGTTATTCTTTCGGCCATGGCCGGCATCACTGACAACCTGATCGATATGGCCAGCAATATTGCCCAGACACCGGACAAAAGGGAGCTGGATGTTTTGCTGGCCACCGGCGAACAGACCACCTCCGCCTTGCTGGCCATGACTCTTAAATCAATGAATTATCCGGCGCAGTCGCTACTCGGACATCAGGCCGAGGTTCTCACCGACCAATGTCACGGCAATGCGCGCATTCTCGACATTCGAGCTGCACGTATTCAGGAATTACTGGAAGATCGGCACATCGTTGTGGTGGCCGGATTTCAGGGCTGCGACCCTAATGGTAACATTACGACCCTGGGTCGCGGGGGATCGGATACATCTGCAGTTGCCATCGCCGCGGCACTTAAAGCCGATGTCTGTGAAATTTATACCGACGTGGACGGCGTATATACGGCCGATCCCAACATCTGTCCGCAAGCCCGCAAGCTGGATGCCATCTCCTATGACGAGATGTTGAACATGGCCAGCCTGGGCGCCAAAGTTTTACAAATACGATCGGTCGGATTTGCCAAAAAATATAACATACCGGTACACGTCAGATCATCGTTCAGCGAGGAGGAGGGAACCATGGTAGTCGATGAGAATTCCGGAATGGAGCGCCTGGTGGTATCCGGCGTCACCCATGACAAAAATCAAGCCCGCATCACCCTAAAAAAGGTTCCGGACGTCCCCGGGATTGCTGCCAAGATTTTTACACCTGTGGCCGATGCCGGTATTGTCGTGGATATGATTATTCAAAATACCCGCGCCGGAGGACAGACTGATTTAACATTCACTGTCCCAAGGGCCGATTTTAAGCAAGCGCTCGAGATGCAAACAGCGATTGCCAAGGAAATTCAGGCCGAGGATGTGTTTGGTGACGAAAAAATTGCCAAGGTCTCCGTTATCGGGGTGGGCATGAAAGATCACTCCGGAGTCGCATCCAAAATGTTCAATGCCCTGGCCAAAGAAAATATCAACATCATGATGATCAGTACTTCTGAGATCAGGATTTCGTGTGTCATCGAAGAAAAATACACCGAACTGGCCGTGCGCGTGCTGCACACGGCTTTTGAGTTGGATAAGAACGGATAGCAAGCAACTGAATCATCTTGCATGAAAATTGATGAGAAGTTTTAATCATTCTTAAAAAAATGCAAGACACCATACAAAGCTAAGAAAAGCCATATGAAGAAATTTAGCAGGGAGCAGATGATTTTTGCGCTGCTGGTCGGTGCCCTTATTGGGGGCATTTTTATATTTCGATATTTTTACATGTTCTAAAACAAATTGCATCAGAGTTTACCTCTGCCAGGGACGGACCTCCGGGCACGGATTCAATGTTGACTTGTTTATGTGAGTGCTGCTAATGTCAACTTCAGCGCAAGGATTCGACCAACCGTAAGGCGTCGCAAGGGTTGACAGCGCTCAATGTCTTGGAATATCCTTGCGCTACTGCATTCATCATAAATGGGTCGGATTATCAAAGCAAAAAATACGGTTTGCCTTTAATTCCGCTTGTCAATTGCAAAACGGGGTTTCTGTTTAGGGCCAAACCCATCTGATGCACCTTCCCGCCAGAAGTCTCACAGCAACCGGCTTACCGCAAAAATTCATATCGTTAGAGCCATTTGCAAAATTGACAGGACCCATATCCATTATTTGAACAGCATAGAAGCTAAACAGCACTTTCGATCTCGGCAGCAATGCGCGCAGCTGCCTCTTCGGGATCCTTTGCGTCCCGGATCGGCCGACCAATTACCAGATAATCCGCACCGGCACGGATGGCTTCGGCCGGAGTGGTTATCCGGCGTTGATCCTCTTCAGCCGTCACCGACCAGGCCGGGCGAATCCCCGGTGTAACAGTTAAAAAATCCTGGCCGATTGTTTCCTTGATCCGTTCCGCCTCAAGCCCCGAGCAGACAACACCGGCGCATCCGGCTGCCCGGGCAACAGCTGCCTTGCGTGTGACGGTCAACAGCAGATCATCACATAAATCCTGGCGATAGCCGGCTGATTTCAGATCTTCCGCCGAAACACTGGTTAAGACCGTGACGCCCAGGATATCCACCTTGCCGCCACCACCTTCGACCGCCGCAGCCAGCATCCGTGGGGCCTCGCCCACATGAGCCGAGGCAAAAGCAACGCCCATGTCAGCAATCCGCGCCATGGTCCGCTTGACCGTTGCCGGTATGTCATGCAGCTTTAAATCCAAAAACACCCGCGTCTGCGTTTGGGAATGGATGAAGCCAATAATCTCAGGACCGGCCTGAACGAAGAGTTCCAGCCCGACCTTGAATAGCCCTACACTACCGGCCAACAGCTCAATATATCTTCTGGCGTCATCGGAGGTGGCGACATCCAGGGGGAAGATTATCCTGTCTTTAGCTTGTTTCATCGTTAGGCTTTTCTTATTGCAAGGTGGCGCCCATCACTTTTTACAGGAGCAATGGAGTGTTGGAGTATTGGATATTTTACTCCTTCCCGTACTGCTGTTTCATCCAGCGCTGATAGTATGCGCCGTTTTTGATCTGATCCACCCAGGCCTGATGGTCCAGGTACCATTCAATGGTTTTTCGAATTCCACTTTCAAATGTCTCCTGCGGCAACCAGCCCAGTTCATCTGTTAATTTGCTGAAGTCGATGGCATAGCGCAGGTCATGGCCGGGTCTGTCTTTTACAAACGTGATCAGGTCGCGTCGCGGAGACGAATTGGCGCGCGGGACCATATCATCGAGCAGATCGCAAATGCGTCCGACCAGATCAATGTTGGCCATTTCACATTGGCCGCCGATATTGTACATTTCACCCCGGGTCCCTGCTTGCATGATTTTCCAAATTGCCTGACAGTGATCAGTTACATACAGCCAATCCCTCACATTACGCCCCTCACCATATACCGGCAGCGGCTTGTTCTCGAGTGCGTTTAGGATCATCAGCGGAATCATTTTTTCGGGAAACTGATAGGGACCGTAATTATTGGAACAATTGGAAATCGTCACCGGCAGACCGTAGGTTTTATAGTACGCTCTGACCAGATGATCGGAGGATGCTTTAGAAGCCGAATAGGGACTATTGGGGCGGTAAGGCGTTTTTTCGGTGAAATAACCGCTCATGCCCAACGAGCCGTAGACCTCGTCGGTGCTAACATGATGAAACAATTTCAGTTGATGTATGTACTGGCGGGCCAATTCCAGCAGACGAAAGGTACCTTCAATATTGGTTTTGATGAAAGCATCCGGCTCTACAATCGAGCGATCGACATGGGATTCGGCAGCAAAATTACAGATGGTATCAACGGCGTAACGATCAAATAGGGCCGCCATGGCCCGAGCATCACAAATATCGGCCTTCTGAAATATGTAACGCTTGGCATATGTTTTCTCAGCTGCCACCAGATTATCAGGATTGCCGGCATAGGTCAGTTTATCGACGTTGATAATTCGACCATTAAATTCGGCATTTGACAGCATATAGTAAATGAAATTTGTGCCGATAAAGCCGCAACCACCGGTGACCATTATGTTTTCCATATTTTCTCCTGCTTCTGCTGTGAAACCTTTATGGAGTGATAAGGCTCTTTAACATCAAGCTTCTGGTCGCTGGCCACTTGCTGCTGGCAATTGGCGGCTGGATAGATCGAATCATTCGATATTCGTAAAAAGCAAATTGTCTGAAGCCAGAAACCAGAAGCCAGCGGCCAAAACTTTATCGTCCGAGCACGTAAATTTATTACTCAGTATTTCTTTTATCGTATATGATTCGAATTATAAAGTAAATTTACTTCCCGGGATATGACATGATTAGATTTCTATTGAAACAATTGACTTTATAATGATATATGATAAATTTTTAATATTTACAGATAAATATCCAATACATGCCCACCGAATGGTGCGAAGCGAAAACCCAGATGCCCGAAAAACACCGATACCACGTGGCAGCGGGAAGCTACCGAGTAGATACCCAAAAGCCGATGATCCTGGAAGCCTATTTAGGGACTTGTGTCGGCGTAGCACTTTATGACCATGTCGCTGGCGTCGGCGGCCTGATTCATTTACTGCTGCCCGAGCCAGCGACCCCGGACGACAACTTTCAACCAGAAAAATATGCATCTACCGGATTTCCACCTTTTGTTAAGGCCTTATACGATCAAGGGGCTACAGCCGAAAACACGACAGCCTGCATCGCCGGAGGCGCTCTGGTAGGGCCGGTGAACGATACCGATTTTGAAATGGATATCGGCGGGCGGACAGCCGAGCGTGTCATGCAACTGATCAAGACAGAGCGCATCCAGGTCGAGAAACTAGAAACCGGCGGTTTCTTCAGCTGCCGTCTTGAATTGAACCTCAAAACAGGCAATTTCTTGATCGAGCCGGCAGGATCTGACAAGCTTGCAGCCGATGTCGATGTGAAGGAGCCGGAACCCGGGGAAATCGGCCGCGCCATTAAGGATTTGCAGCCCATTCCACAAATTGCATTAAAAATTTTAAGAATCATCCAGTCAGAGGATTATGAGATTGAGAATATAACCGAGGAAATCCGAAAGGATCAGGTCCTCAGCGCCAGAACATTGCAACTTTGTAATTCAGCTATATTTGCTCGTCCCATAAAGATTGAATCTATAGAGCATGCGCTGGTCATGCTGGGACAGCACCTTTTACTTAAACTGGTCATCTCGGCTGCTTTGAATAATTTTTTTAATCAGATCGGCATGGGCTATTCTCTGTGTAAAGGCGGCATATACCATCATGCACTCGGCACGGCCTTTATGGCCGAAAAATTGGCAACTCTTACCGGACGAACGGTTCCTTCCTTGGCCTATACGGCCGGACTGCTGCACGACATCGGTAAGGTCGCCCTGGATCAATTCATCCACTCTGGCTTTCCGCTTTTTTACAGGGAATGCTATCAAGGAGAAAAGAATTTTTCTGAAGTCGAAAAACAGCTGCTCGGAACCGATCATACTGAGGTCGGCGCAGAGCTGGCGTTGAACTGGTCTTTTCCGGAATCGCTGGTCGAGACCATCGAGCATCATCATCAGCCTGAGAATGCAACCCAAAACGATGCGCTGGTCCATATCGTTTATCTGGCCGACCTGCTGATGAGTCGATTTCACACCGGATTGGAAATGGAAAGATTAAATACCGATAGCCTCGCTTCCCGCTTGGCCGTCATCGGTTTGTCAATTGCTGAATTTCCGAAACTGATCGATCAGATTCCCATAAAAGTGCTGGAGACCTCACCTGAACTGGCGCTGGTGTCCGC
This sequence comes from Desulfobacterales bacterium, assembly GCA_050122475.1. Classification (GTDB taxonomy): domain Bacteria; phylum Desulfobacterota; class Desulfobacteria; order Desulfobacterales; family JAHEIW01; genus JAHEIW01. The sequence goes on from JASFIV010000177.1 coordinate 9,172, forward strand.
CTGAAGCATATGGCTATGGACCGCCACACAGCAACAAAGTAATGAAAACGGATTCACCTCATGACAAAATCACAAAAGAAAAAATGGGTCCCTATCCATTCGGATCAGCAGGCGCTTCTGCGTAAGCTGCCGGGTGTGGATCACCTGCTGGATTTGGTCTCTCAGAAAGCCTTCGCTGAAAATATCCCGCATACAGTTGTGGTCAATTCGATTCGCAGTGTGATTGAAAGCCGTCGGCAACAGATCCTCGCCAACAACCCGGCCATCGGACACGATAGCATGTCGGATCCACAGATGATCGAGGCTGTAAAACAATCGGTTCATCAGGCCATGACACCCAACCTGAGACGCACGATTAATGCAACCGGAATTGTGGTGCATACCAATCTGGGCCGCTCTCTGTTAGCCGCTGAGGTAATTGACCATCTGGTGACAATTGCCGGTCGCTACTCCAATCTGGAATACGATTTGGTCGCAGGACACAGAGGATCACGCTACAGCAGCGTAGACGATTTGATCTGTGAAATCAGCGGAGCTGAGGCGGCTCTGGCCGTCAACAATAATGCTGGCGCTGTCCTATTAAGTCTTGACACCCTGGCAAGAGACAAAGAAGTGATCGTCTCTCGGGGTGAGCTGGTTGAAATCGGCGGGTCCTTCCGCGTGCCGGATGTTATGGCTAAAAGCGGCAGTCTTCTT
>JASFIV010000178.1:0-9700 GCA_050122475.1 Desulfobacterales bacterium
AATCCCGCTCGTTTGAGGTGCTTGTTGTCCAGCGAAAATCCCAGGGGTTTGATTAGATGCAGATAGGCGCCGGTGGCCACACAGGTGCGGCCGATGTTACCGGTGTTCCAGTGGATTTCCGGGGACACTAAAACCACATGGCGTTCGGGAGGGGTGTTACTCTCATGTGAAATACGTTGGGTCATCTTTAAACCAAAAAATTAACCACGAAAACCCGAAAGGATTAAAGCACGAAATGAAAGTAAAATTTCGTGTTTCCACAACTTCGTGCTTTCGTGGTTTTTTTGCTCGTTTCCATCTCCTGTCAAACCCGTTTGCCGCATTGCGGGCAGTATTTAAAATCCTCATTGAGCGCCTTGCCACAGCTCATGCACATCCGGGGAGAGCCGGTTTGCGGTCGAGTATAATCCGGACCCAATCCCCGGCCGGTCTGCTCGCAGCTGTCGCAAACGATAAAGGGTTCGCCTTTTTTGACTCTGAATATGGGGATAAAAAACAGGCTGAGATAGTGGTCGACGCGCTGCGTATAGGCCTGATTCAATCCGCACACTGAGCATCTGCGCGGATTTTGGTCCAAAACCTTTTTTTTAGGCGAAACGCCGGCGATGAAGATCATGGTTCAATACGGGCTTGGAGTAATAGAGTAATAAAGTAGTGGAGTGGTGGAGTGATGGCTATAAATTGATGCGGATCGAATCCATTTTTTTCCAATACTCCAGTACTCCAATACTCCGACACTCCAATTATTCATGTTAAAATTAGAAACTCCTCGGTTTGCAGATAACCTCCCTGATCCGCAGGTCAAAAAAATTGTTCTGATGCGCCGGTTTCAGAACCAGGACCGCATCTGCGCCGTGGCCGGACCCGCCAACGGCAATGATGTCCTCGCCGCTCAAAGCGCCGGCGTCGGCGGCCATCACCGCAACCTCCACCGCCACCTTAACCCCCTGGCCAAAGAGCCTGAGGGTGTCGGCCATAATCAAAACGGGGTACACACCTGAATGTTTTTTTGCAATGGAGCGCTCCAGGCCTGAGAGTGCGTGGCTGGCGGCCACCACGGTTATGCCTTTAGACTGCAAATCCGTTTTGACGTCGGCGGGCATCTGACTCTTAAACGGTTCTCTGAATCCGCAGTGATAGGTAACGGCTGTAATGCGGGGGCCATCAAAAATCTCGATGGCCTGGTAGGCAGTAAAGCCGCTGGTCGATGCCACTACCACCTCCTCGATACCGAGTTCTTTGGCCCTTACAGCCGCCAAATTTAGAGCTTGCTGCGTATTGTCCTTTCCGGGTTTATCGAAATACATAAAGGCCTCACTTTTGTTAATGGCGTTGGTAAACTAAAAAGACGCGGCTATCCGAAAAGCGCCGCTTAAATTCGCCCCTGTATATCGCACCACTTAGAATACGAGGATCAAGAAAAGAAAACACATCATTTTACTTTTGTCTCTTCCTGTCCTTCGTGGTTATATAGGCATCATCTGAACTTTTTGCATAATGGTAAAAAGAAATATTCCTGCCGGCTGCACTTTGTCCCAAATAATGTTTCAGTCAATATGCGGATCCTGCTGCCTGCGTTTCTCCCTCTGGAGTCCTCAATGGATGTGAAACCAACAGTAGTGATGAAGTAATGACTGCGTGCTGCCCAGATTATTCGATGTTGAGTTTTATCTGGCGTGTGCGCCGCCGGCGTTTGACTCTGATGGTGACCTCATCTCCGGCGGCGAGCCTTTCGAAAAAATCTGAAGCCTGATCCGGGCTGGTAATGTCATCGTCATCCACACCGACGATTACATCCCGGCTGCGCAGCCCCATTTTGCGTAGAACACTGTCAGCCGGTATATTGCTGATTCTAAATCCAGACGGTTGGTCGCCCTGCATGTAGGGTGTTACATTTACCTTCTCCATTAAGGCATCGACATTGGCAAGGGATGCCTCCACCTCGTCGCGTTTGAGTTTAATGGAGCGGGTCCTGGCGAGTGATCGCGTGCTGCCGGACGTTTGCGACGAAGAAGGCGAACGGCTGCCAATGCTTTTCGATGATGCTGAAGAGGTCGATCTTTTTGCGGATTCTTTGATCTCAACGGTCAGCAGCTCGTCGCCTTTGGCGGTGGTAATGATCACGTTGTTGCGCAGAATTTTCTTTATTTTTACCTTCCCGGCATTATCGCCCTCTCGATAGGCTTCCTGCTCGCGGGTTTTGCGATTGTCGATAATGGCACGGCTTAGGTTAGGGTTGTCGGCCACCACCGTTCCAACCAGTTCCAGACCCAGGTCTTTTTGGGCCAGCGCGATCTTTTCCAGTGAGATTTCTTCTTTCTTGTCTGAATCTTTGGACACAGTGACGTTAAACAGGTTGCGCTGCCAGATTACCTGGTAATCGCTGAGGGGGCGGATGGTTGCATGAGGTTGGACGTCTGGACGGGCACCTTCAGGGCCTGAAGCTGCAACCGCATCGGCTTCTAGCCGGGCAATTTGTATGGATTGTACCGCCTGAAATCCCAGATATCCAATCAGTAAAAGCAACAACAGATAAAGCGGATAAAAAATCCAATGGCTTTTTTTGTGCGGTAATTTGATAAGCGTTTTTCGCGCCGGTGGCGGTTCGGGTTCTACCGGAGCGACCGCCGTACGCTCGGGCATGGGCTCCGGCTCTTCGACCGGCAAGGGTTCTTCAGCCGCCGGCGCGGGCAGCGGTTCAGGGATTTCGTTCTGATCCGGTCCGAGCGCCCATTCCACCGGCTCGAGCACGGGCTCCCAAATTTGGTCTTCAAGCGGCGAGGGTGGTAATTCTTCCTGATCCTGAACGGATTCCGGAATCTTGTCTTCAGGCGGCATGGGTGCTAAATGGGCCGGCACATGCACGGGCTCCGGAAGTTCGATCTCGAATTCCGGTGGAGTCTTCGGGATCCGTTGTTCTTTGAGTTTTAGAAGTCTTTTGGACCGATTTTCGATGTCGTTACGCTTCAGGATCGTATAAACGGATGAGGCGGATACGAATAGATCTTCCTGCTGCAGTAAATGCATCAAACGCCGGGCGCCCAGGTCAGGGTTGTCCAATGAAAGCTCGACGATTCGGTCTTGGACCTCGGGCGGAATTTTGTCCGGAAACTTTTTGGGAAAAATGACTGGCTGCGCGCTCGTTTCGGCAGCTTTGTTCAACCGTTTGCGGCGGGTTTGCAGTCCGTTGCGCTTTAAAACCCGATACACAGCCGATGAAGATGCAAGAATTTTCTGCTCTTCCAGCAGTGGCACCAGTCTTTTAGCGCCCAGCTCTGGGTTTTGCAAAGCGATCTCGCAAATGCGTGCGGCAATTTGATCTGTGATTTTAGTTGCAGACTTTTTGGGCGGTGCTTTGGGCTTCTGCGTCTTTTTAAATCGTTTGTTTCGCTCGGCCAGCCGCCGTTTGCGGCTTTGCAGCCCATGACGCTTCAAAATGGAATATACCGTTGAAGCCGGAATTCGGATTTTTTCCTTTTTCAGCAGCGGCAGCAAGCGGCGAGCGCCCAGCTCGGGATGCTGCAATGCGATTGCCACAATCCGCTCGGCTGTTTTGGGCGGTATTTTGGCGGGAACTTTTTTGGGTGCTCGCTTTGGGGCCATCGTTTTATTCTAATAAATCAAAAAGGGGTAATTCAGCCGGCGGTCCATCGGCTTAGAAGCCCTGGGATCGCTTTAAAAATCAGTTTAACCTATCCACTTTTTGCGCGCAAGGGCTTAATGGGCGAAAAAAAAGCCAGCATTAGGCCTATGCCGGCTCATGACGCAAAACGACGGCTCATGGTTCCGGAAGGACCCATCATGGCGTAGACGGACACGTCATGCCGGCTATTAGCGCATTGTATTCATACCGAAAAATATAATAGAACACAGATCTGCGCAGATTTTTACAGAACGATTTGACTAAATATCTATGAACCGTGAGCTTATGAATCTCTCGGCTTCGATTAATAAGTTAATAAGTAAAGAACGTCCCCTATGCACGGAACAAAAAAAAGACAGGTGGCTAATAGGAAGGCGCCAGCGCTGGTGACCATTCCAGCACTTGAAACGTTTGCCGGTATTTGTCGAAAACAGGTTTCGGCAGGTTTAGCTGGGTTTCATAATCGAGTGTGATCTTATTGAGTATGGTTCCCTGCATATCCGTATTGTGCAAATTCGTGCCATATAAATCGGCCTCGCATAATTTTGCGCCTTTGAGATTGGCCCCTTCAAAATCAGCGAATCGCAGGTTGGCACCGGTTAAATTCGTACCTTCAAGGTTGGCCCATCGAAGGTCAGCTCCTTGAAGATCGGCCCATTTGAGATTGGCCCCGTCAAGGCTTGCCCATTCTAAGATCGCACCAATCAAATTGGCTTCCTGGAAATTGGCTTCATAAAGGTCGGCTTCGGACAGGTCGGCACCGCGCAAATCGGCTTCCTGAAAATTCACTTGTGATAGCCGAAGACCGTAAAGATCAGCCCGTTTGAGCTTTGCGCGGATCAAAACGGCCTTTTCACCTTTTTGGCCCTCTGATTCCAACCAGCGTTTATGGCTGTTTAAAATAACGTTGAGACTGTCCGGACTGATGACACCGGTATGAACCGCGTGCTTTTGAGTGTGGGTCCTGCGATACAGGTAAACGGGGTCGGGCTTTGTATTGAGCCTTTCTTTGAGTCGTTTGAAAGCTTTAAAGGTAACCACCCGTTTGGGCGGCAGCATCATTTCGGTGCCGGATAAGGGGTTTCGCCAGCGACAACCTTTTTTTTCTTTAATCTCGAATTTACCGAAATGACGGATTTTAATATCATCCCCGGATTCGAGCGTGCTTTTGATGATTTCGATAAGCGTATTGACAGACTCGCGGGATTTTTTCTGAGTAAATCCCGTATGATGGGACACGGCGCCGATGATCTGTATTTTTGTCAGAGACATGACGGCTCCGGCTTTTGTTGCGGCTAAAGGTATGAATGCGAATCAGATGTGCGTGTGGATAACCCCCCCCTGGATTTTTTGTATAATAGACTCGCAAGAAGGAATCAAGATTTTTTTAAGATCCATCAGGAAGGGGAGAGGTACCCTGTGGTAATTCAAAGGATGTGGATTTCGCAGACTTTTCGAAAATGGTGACCGTAGATGGCAAAGGTAATGGCCAGTGGCAGCAATTCCGGGCGCTTACGCAGAGTCCATAACAAGAGCTTCCAGTACTGGAAACGCTCCTTGCCAATAATGCCCAGACGAATGCAGGATCGCAAAAAGGCCATCAGGTCATGAATGCTGTATGGCAGTTTCGCTTCTGGGGCCTTGTACTCCTTTAGAAAGGTTCTTACCCTCTCATAATAGAACTTGGGAGAATAAATGTGTCCCATGATGCTTTTGTATCCGTCGCTCAAAGCTTTGAGATCCATGCGCGGGATGATATTGGTGGTCCCATCGGTATTGCACGAAACCAGGCCGGCCAGACGACCTTCTTTTTTCAGGCGGTTATGAAGCCGCGTGCCCGGAGGGGCATTCAGCAGACCGACCATGGCGGTCACGATACCGCTTTTCTGGATAAAGTCAATCTGGCGCTGAAATATTGAAGGTGTATCACTGTCGAAGCCGACGATAAAACCGCCCTGCACCTGCAATCCGGTTCGATGAATCCGCCTTACGCTTTCAACCAGGTTGCGGCCTTTATTCTGTTTTTTATTGCACTCGGCCAGCCCTTCTTCGGCCGGTGTTTCAATGCCAATAAATACCGAATCAAACCCGGCGGCGACCATCATTTTCATTAAAGACCGATCATCGGCCAGGTTGACCGAAGCTTCGGTGTTGAAACGAATGGATCTTTTGTCCTTCTGCCATTCGATCAAGGCCGGCAGCAGCTCGTTCTGAAGATATTTTTTATTGCTGATAAAGTTGTCATCTACAAAAAATATATTTCCCCGCCAACCCAGGCCGTAAAGACCGTCCAGTTCGGTGATAATTTGCGCAGCCGTTTTGTGTCGCGGCCGGTGTCCAAGCAATGCGGTGATATTGCAAAAGTCGCAATTAAACGGGCAGCCGCGGGAAAACTGAATGCTCATTGCAGCATAGCGTTTCATATCGATCAGATGCCACAATGGCGGGGGGGTCTGACTCAGATCGGCAAACTCACTCGTCTGGTACACTCGTTGTGGGCAAGCGCCTTCCAGGTCGCTCAAAAAAGACGGCAGGGTCAGTTCGGCTTCGTTTAAGACAAAATGATCAACGTCCTCAAACGCCTTATGTTCATCTGTAAACAGCGGGCCGCCGGCGACAACTTTCAGACCCGCTTTTTTGCAACGCGTGATGGTATTGCGCGCCGATTCACGCTGCACGGCCATAGCACTGACGAAAACACAGTCAGCCCATGCCATGTCTTTTTCTGTCAACGGGGTAACATTGAGGTCGATCAGCCGTTTGGACCAGTTGGCGGGCAGCATGGCTGCTACGGTCAGCAGACCCAGTGGTGGGAAGGCCGAGCGTTTATGGATAAACTTCAGGGCGTGCTTAAAACTCCAGAAGGTATCTGGAAAGGATGGATATAAGAGCAATGTTTTCATGGATCTTCTTCATTACCTGAAATTTGCACGCATTTCAGGTTTTCAAGCACTTCTCAAAATTGAATGATCGCTCCCCAATCTAGGAGCCATCAGGGGTGCTCGACGGGGTGGCTTCCTGAAACGATTCGAACAGATCCAGATCATCAAATAAGAGCTCTTTTGAGAAATGATCATTATTACCATAAATCTCTATGACGGATTCGGCAATAACATCCGCATAGGTGCCGATAGGATAAAGATTGTCGGTCCGCAGTATGGTTACCAGGGCCTCTTTTCCCTCTGAAATCGCTTCTTTGATGGCTTTACCCTCGTATGTTTCAGTGCACAACAGGGTAAAATCGTTCCGGGCAATTGCGCTGATTTCATGCCTTTTGATGTTGCCGGCAATTACAGCGTATTCCTCAATCCTCAATTCACTTGTCTTTTCGTCGCGCGAAATGTGATAGCGTTGTTTCATAATCCCCCGCTTCGTTCAAATAAAAAGCAGAGCCTTTTGTGACTCTGCCTTTTTGTTATTAAACAGGCAGCGAACCATTAAATTCGCCTAACATTAACGGCCTGCTTTCCTCTCTGGGTCTGCTTTGTTTCAAATGATACTGGATCATCGGCTCGTAAGGTAAAAAAACCGTGGTCTACGATCCCGGTTTTGTGTACAAAGATATCACCCTCTTCGTCGGATTCGATAAAACCATATCCTTTTTTTTCGTTATACCATTTGATACGACCTTCAGCCATAGGCGAAAACCTCCTTAGCATTCAGCATCTGTACGATTTTCTTGGGAAGTGGCTTCCAAAAAGGCGAAGAAGGTCCAAATCAGATATTATGTTAAATTGGAGAATTCCAAGCTTGATTCGAAGATTAATCCCAGAAAGTGTACAAAAGTGACATTTTCAAATCATTTTCGTTTAATCTTCGTATCATTAAACCCACATCTCCACAAGCTTTATATTTTATTCCCATCGTCCTGTAATCTCTGAATGCTGTAGATCGTATGGGTGACAACCCAAATAAATTATTGGCAGAATGTGTCATTTCTATTATGGTGGCTCGGTTTGATACATCAGAATACTGACAGAAGGTATTGATTTCGTCTGGGAAATGGTTATATGATATTATTTTACGGTTATTATTGCGGATAGACGACTGCCGGAGGTTACCGGTCAAAGGGGTTGGTTATGAAGATCAGTCAAAAAGAGGAAAACGGAATTGTTTTTTTGGCCTTTAATGGTCGTTTGGATGGATCATCAGCAACCGAAGCTGAGCAGATGATTAAAAGCATCCTGGAAGGTGAAAATAATCGACTCCTTTTTGATTTCGCAGATCTTGAATATCTGAGCAGTGCCGGCCTGAGAGTGGTTTTAGGTGCTGCCAAAGAAATAAAACGCAAAGAAGGCAAATTTGCGCTGTGCGCACTCAATGCTTATGTGAAGGAAGTGTTTGATGTCAGCGGATTCGGTGCCATTATACCCATTGCAGATTCTGTTGAAGCGGGCATAGAAGAAGTAAAAAAGTAAGTGGGTACCGTAATTTTGTATGAAAACGTGGCCATATTCAGTAACTATCAATTTCGAACCGCAGCTCTGTTGAATAAGCCTTTCAATGGCACGCATTCAGAATCTGCTGAAGGAATAACGGATGTCGGAAAACAGCCGGGAAAATGAATCTTTACTGCTTGTAGATGATAACCCCACCAATCTTCAGGTTCTCTACCAGACGCTTGAGACCACCGGATGTAAGCTGCTGGTGGCCAAAAACGGTGAAACAGCCCTGTCCATTGCCCAAAAGGCCTCACCGGATTTAATCTTGCTGGACATCATGATGCCCGGTATCGATGGTTTTGAGGTCTGCCGCCGCCTGAAGGCGGACCCTGCTACAGTCAACATACCGGTTATTTTTCTATCGGCGCTCAGCGACACCAAAGACAAGGTTCAGGGGCTGCAATTGGGAGCGGTTGACTATATTTCCAAACCGTTTCAGCCAGATGAAGTCATTGCCCGGGTGGACACCCATCTGACCATTCATCGACTCAAACGTGAAGTTGAAGAAAAGAAGGATGCACTCGAAGATGAACTCGAGGCCGCCTCCGATGTCCAGCGCCGCCTGTTGCCAAAGAACCTGCCTGAAATTGCGGGCTTAAAGCTTGCCGTGCATTATGAAACCAGTCTATATGCCGGCGGAGACTATTACGATATTGCCAAGATGGCCGATGATCAGTGGGGCTTTCTGGTGGCCGATGCTGAAGGGCACAGTGCGCCGGCAGCAGTCATGATGGCCATGACCTGTGCGCTTTTCCGCTCCTATCCGCACCCCCCCACAGAACCCGGTGAACTGTTGTATTTTCTAAATGAGCATATGTGTAAAGTCGCCGATCCCAGCTTTGTTACGGCTTTGTATGTTGTTTACGACGCCGGCAGCCGCACACTTAAGATTGCACGGGCCGGCCACCCGCCGCCGATGATCTACCGGTCCGCTGAGAAAAAAGCGATCGAGTATACCTGCAGCGGTGTATTTCCTCTGGGAATTGATCCCTACACGCAGGTGCCGGTAACCCAAGCCGAACTGCAGCCGGGTGATCGTATCTTGATGTATACCGATGGGATTACGGAGCGGTTTAATACAGACGGGGAAACTTACGGGGAAGACCGCTTGTTGCGGCAGCTTGAGGTCGGCGGTGAGCTTCAGCCCCAGGAGCTGCTAACCGCGATCATGCAGGATGTAAACGCGTTTGCCAACGGGCGCCCGGCGGATGATGATCAGGCATTGCTTTTAGGTATCGTAAAGTAGGTCTCTGACAAACAACCCTGCCTCAGTGTTGATCTTTATTGCCACCAGAACGTTTATCTTACCACGAAGTTCACGAAGGCCACAAAGCAAACTTCAAAAATTAGATTTTAGTCTTCGTGCAACTTCGTGTTCTTCGTGGTGGATTCAATCGCACCTTTCAGCCGTCGCTGCTATTCCTCCAATTTGGCAATCAGTTTGGCGATGCCCTCGAAATCAAAGTCATCGGCCAGTTGAATGCATTGAGCGCTGAATGCTTCAAATACGCTGGACTTTGATTTTAGTTTCTCGGCAATGGATTTAATTTGGGTGATGTCTCCCATCTCAACCGGCTCTTTGAGCAGGTCGGCCGCTTCTTTTGCCAGTTGTGGG
>JASFIV010000179.1:0-9663 GCA_050122475.1 Desulfobacterales bacterium
TGACTAGTGCTGAGAGGGAATTTGAGCCGGGCTCAAAAATACGCTCTCCGATTGAATAATCCATTCCACGGGCAGGGGTTACAGCCCCTGCCTTTTTTTTTGGTTTTTGGGGGTCCGCACCAAACAAGCGACAAAGGACCCGCCCTGCCGAAACCGGTCCGTTTCCAATTAAAAACGTCTTTCAGCAAGGCTGAAAGACGTTGGACTTTGTTCACCGACTACGGTTTATTTTGTATATTAAAATTTGGCCGAAATCACCGAATTTCCATCCAGTAGGCGATGCCGGTCTTGGCCGCCTTTTCGGCAACCTCTACGATACCGCCGGCGGAGGAACTTAAATATTTCTTTTCGAGCGTTTCATTCAATTGAATGATAGCCGGAGACTGCACCAGGCCGGCCAGCTTTTTGCCGGACGGCGGGAGTTTTACCAGTTCACCATCAATTTCCACATCGACTAGATCGTCTTTATTAACCAATCCATCATCATTCAGATCAAACTGAATAGAGGCGATAGTACCGCCGGTGAAGGCGTTGAGCTCCATAAAAACCGAATCACCACCCGAACTGCAGTCTGCCTGTGAGGGGATAAAGCCAATGGCAATCAGGATGCCATCCCGCAGGATGACATCGCTGATAATCCGCTCACCGGCATATACATTCAGATCCAGATACCAGCCAACATCATTGACTTCGCTGGCTGAAGGATCTGGAAATTGTCCGCCGCCGTCCGGGTCGCTTCTTGTTTTCCAGATGGGCTCATTTTCAGTTAGAATGCGAACCGTAATTTTGCCGGCAGCGGAATTGATATCAAAATCGGACGCGGTCTGCTTCAGCAATTTAACCTTTTCTGAAAGATAGGTGTTGGATACTTTTCTCACATCCGGGTCCGTGCTGCGGCTCACGAAAGTGCCCACGAACTCTTTGTCGTCATCGGGACTCCAGTTATCGGGGGCTTGAAAAATGGTATCGCCGTAATCCCAAATTCCATAAAGTGTCTGGATTTGAGTACCCACTAAATCATTGCCGGACAACATTTTTCCAGTGCCGAAACAAACCATTAATCCGCGCTTTTCCGGGTGAAACATGACGTCCGGCCGGGTGGTGATGGGCTGGGGGTTGCCAAACGGATCGGTGGCACTGAAAAGCGCAACGGGTTGATCGCCGCTCTTAAATGCAGCTGCCCATTGCGCTGGGTTTTCGCTGATCAAATCGAACTTCCACAGATTGCCTTTAAGGTCGCCGGCGTAAACAAAATCCACCACATCATCAAAATCGATGTCAACTGCAATGGGACTGGAAAGTCCGTTGTCAGGGCCGGTACCGGCTTCTATCCTGCGAATCACAGAGCCACTGATAGCATCCAAAATAAAAAGCACCGAGCCTTGATTGGGGCTGTTGTAGCCGTTTCCAAAAATGACGATCCAGGGATAGGATTTGCTGTAGGACTTCACCACAACGGGTTTGCTAAAGGAATACCCCATATCATCTCGATGATCCTCGCTGGTATCCTTATTCGGAAATTCCCACAGAACGTCATCTTTCGACATGCTGCCTGGCCGGCTTACATCCAGTGCGAAATAACCTTTACCACCTGCGCCCAGGCCGCTCACCAGAAGCGTCTGTTCCCCGCCCGGGTATAGCAGGCTTTTGCCTTTTTGCACCGTGGGCGTCGAGTCCACATAAAACTTATGCCCATAGTCGGGATCTGCAAGGTCTTTGAGGTGATCAAATACCAGATAGGGCACATAGGCAAACAGTTCGTTGCCACTCTTGGCCCCATGCGCATGCAGCATGCCGTCATTGGCGCCAAAATAAACGACATCTTCGAAGAATACCGGTGACGAATGCACGACATCGCCCAGCATATTAATCCGGTTGTTGCTGCTGCCGGGTTCCTGGCCCCTTATAAAATTAACAGTATTTTCAGCATCAGCGCCCAGTTTTTCTTTCTGATCATCGGTCAAATAATTGAATTCGAACAGTTGGCCGGATGTTTTGCCGTCAAAGGTCAGGATGTGGCGTGTTTGCCAGGGTATGCTCTGCAATTGGGCTGCGGCCGACCATTCGATCGGATCTTCAATGATCTCTCCGGTCACCGTATTTGTCCGATAAGCCTTAACATCACCAAACCATAGATAATCGATATAACTATAGCTGCTCTGGAAAATGAAGACGTCCGGTCCGATCTTGGCAAACATCCGGTCCCCGTTGACAGAGACCGAGGCAACCGATGTGGGCTGGCGACCCTTGATATCCTTTATGATCTGCTGCAGCCCTTCAACCAATTTTTTGGGTTCACCGGCATTGACGAACACACCGCGGCCATTGACGGTTGCATGCCACAAATCGTCAATAGACTCCGGCTTGCGGTTGCCGGTCACCTCCGGCCAGACCACATAATCACCGTATTGGCGGGGTTCATCTTTTTTGATGATGTATTTCAAATAATCCGGGCTGGTGCGATCGTCTTCATAATCTTCTGGGTTGAGGGTACCGGTCACCCCGAAAGCCACCGCAAAGGTCACCATGTGCTGATGGGGGGCCTGGTCCCATTTGTTGGTCGGCACGAGATTGTCCAGCTTGGGAAGCAGATCCTGGGCATAAAAATACAGCGCTGTATCCGCCAGCGTATTCGAAAAATTATCACTAAACGGCTCACTGCCGCCGCCCCACTCGCCGTATGGATCAGAACCACTGCCGTCCGTGTTGCCTTTGAATGTATGGTTTTCATCACTGTAATAGCCATCGGTGACCACCAGCGTAAAAGACTGCTGGCAGGCGCCGCCGTCTGCCGGATAGGGGATATCTCCTCTGACACCCTGCAGGTAACCGTCATTGGCTTGATAATATGACCCTACTCTTCCCAGACCCCGTTTGAGCGGTGTCCCGCCTCCGGATGTATAAGCGTACAGGCTTTTAAGGAGTAAATCGGTTTCATCTCTGAATTCACCGCTGATGACCGCTCTAACGGGCTTTAACGGAACGATGACCTTATTGTTAATCCCCAGTATGCCGATGCGCACGTCTGTTAAGTTCTGATCCGTAAGGACCCGGGCAATGGCGGCCTTGGCCACGAATTCCCGCCGGCGGTGGTAGGTAAACCAGTTGGCAAAATTCTGGCGATCTGAGTCATAATCGTGGTAGATATCGGCCGGGGGATCGGGCTCAAGCGTCAGGGATTCGATTTTATCCAGCGGCGCGATGCCGCCATCGGTGGTAAATGTATAGTATTTATTGATTTCGTCATCTTCGTCCTGAATCACCAGAAAGTAGCGGCCATCGGTGGATTCGATAAAATAATGAGCCCAGGGGATGGTGACCCCGTCGACGCTAAAGGCCTTTTTATCCAGGTCGAGGGTTTTGTTTCGCAATGGATGAACAAGCGGTTTTTCGGTATCCGCCGGCAAAAAGCTTTTTCCTGAGTAAGCCGGCCAGGGCTCGTAGACGACATAAGGGTTGTAGTAAACCACATTAACGGCATGCCACTGCGAGCGCCAGTATTTGCGGCCTTCCTGCCCCAGGTATCGCCATTCATCCGTATAATTGACACCATCAGCCATGTTATCGAAGACATAGCAGTATCCTTGCGTTGCGGTACTGTCCGGATTGGGAAATTGGCCGTCATATTGTCCTTTGACCAGGATCTCAAAGGTCATGCTACCCGAGTCATCCTGTAAGATCATCAGGTTGGTTGGTGGCGGATTAACCTTTGTCAGCAAGGGTGCATCCGCCAGCTCGACATCTGCGCAGATGGGCTGGGCGCCCAAAAGCAGCAGAGCGGCCATTAAACCGCAAAACCGGCTTGTCGCCGCCAGGCGCCTATGCCATAAAGACCGGATGGGTTTTAAATTGATATTCATATTTTTGGATTTGAGCATGAAAACCCCCTGCCAAAAAGATGCTAGAACGCTTTGCGATATTTGATTTTGATGGTGGTTATACCCTGCTTTTCGGTGCGTCCATAGATGGCAAATCCATGCACCTTGGGTTGGCCCATGCCCAGCGAAAACCCGGGCGGAATGCCTTCGTAACCGGCCACAAATCGGGTTTTGCCGCTGGTATCCAACACGGCGCTTTGCGCTTGAGCATCCCAGTGGTCGACAAAATTCTCATCGTCAACGGTTTTTACCCCCAGTACGACGAAGCCGAGTTCACGGGGGCTGGCGTCGTTTTGCAGTCGATCAACGGCTTCCAGGGCCGCACCTTCCGCCAGATACAGGTTACGCTGGTAAATGGCATCATTGCGCGCAATCTGAACCTCTGTGTTAGCGGTACGGGTGGCCGCAATGCTGATAATGGTCAGTAGGGCCAATAGCATGATGGTTGACACAATCAGGAAATATCCCTGCTCATTTTTTAGTTGTTCGGTCAGCTTTAACATGCGAATAATGCTCCCATAACAGTGTATCCTGAAACACCTATAAACCGATATTGCGGCACCGAACCCGGGTTTTATAGGTCCGGCTGACCGTTCGCCCCTGGCCGGCAGGCTGCTGGATGGTCATGGAAATTTCCACCGAGCGGATGTCAGCCACCGCAGCGGTGACCGCCCCATTGCCATCATAATAGGTGAAATTAAGATCTGAAACGTTGTCTTCGGTTAAATCTTCCCATTTTGCACTGGCGCTGCGGTATTTCTCCAATGCGCCATCGTTAATGCGATAGGCAATCAGTTCATTTTCGATATTGTCATCGGCTGCGGGGCATTCCGCCGGGCCATCGTCGATACAATGATCGATTCGGCCATCCATGTCGGAATCCATGGTAAAGGCAAAATTGTTTGCGTCTGTGCGGGCAATTTTGCCGTCATGATCTATGTGAAAACCGCTGGCGTTATCAAAATTATCGACAATACCGGTCGCTGCGCTACCACTGGGATTGAAACCGGCCATTCTGATTTCCTGAATCATCACCTCAACACCGGCGCGGGTCTCCTGCTGCGTGTCGGCAGCAACATTCTGGATGGTATAGGAGCGCCCCATGGATGTAAAAAGGCTGACCACAGCGGCCAGTAAAACAGACGCCATGGCAAGCCCCACCAGGATATCCACCAGGGTAAAACCCTTTTGGCCCACCGGCCTGAGCTTTGGGATGGTCTTCAATGCACGACTGCTCATGTGCCGTTTCCTTTGGTAATGGTACTCAAAACAATACTGCGATTTCGGCCGCGACTCGCCCAATTGACCGTCACCTTTATTTCTCTGGATGTGTTGAAACCCAGGGCATCTTGTATTGTCCAGATGCGGGTGTAAATGCCCCCCGGATCTCCATCGGCATTTATCGGTAATGCATCAGCATAATCACCCGCTTTCAGCGCATCAGATTCAATGTTTTCAGCTTTCAGCATTTCCAGTTTGGCTTTTGCCAGCATGTTGGCCTCGGTTAATTGATTGCCGCTGGTGTTGTTGCGAGACACCGAAAGCACAAGGGTGGCCACCGCTAAAAACCCCACTGAAAAGATGGCAATGGATATCAGCGCCTCTACCAGCATGTAGCCTTTTGGATTCTGAATGCCTGTATTCTTCGGTTTCATTAGCTTCATATGAGCTCCGAAATCATTCTATTCGAATTCGTCCGAGGGGGCTGACGATGATTTTTTTGTGCTGGCCGCTGTTGTTGACCAGCACGGCGCTTCCCGCTCCTGGCAGGCCCCTAGCAGAAAA
Source organism: Desulfobacterales bacterium (assembly GCA_050122475.1). Taxonomy (GTDB): domain Bacteria; phylum Desulfobacterota; class Desulfobacteria; order Desulfobacterales; family JAHEIW01; genus JAHEIW01. The sequence continues at coordinate 5,664 of JASFIV010000179.1, forward strand.
CACGGTTTTATCGCCGTCTCTGAAATTGGTGCTGTCCAAGTCGACTCTCACACCGCCGGGCAATTCCCGATTGCGCAGTGTCCGGAGATTGCCGTCTTTATCGGTGAAGGTCACCTGATAATGTGTCGCCAGAAAAGTAACCGTAACCGGCGATCGTTCCCGCACGGCTTTGGTTTTTGACAGTTCCAAATCATGTTTTAAGTTACCGGCGGCACCTCTTAATTTGGCATTGCTGCGCCAGCTGAGAATACTGGGCGTTGCGATAGCAGACACCACGGCAACGATGGCCAGCACCACCAAAAGTTCGAAAAGCGAAAATCCACCAGATTTCTTCATGGCTATAAAACTCCAGATGACATAAAAAAACCGGATCACCTATAACTAATAAGAATTAATAGATTAATTTAATTTATCCATTCACTGATGTGACCTAGAGCCGCTGAAGTCCATTTTGCAAACAAGAATTCGGGCAATCCACAAAACGGCCCCAAAACACCGCTCACAGGGCTGAAGGCCCTCGGCAGAGCTAACCTCGCAAGAAATGTACCAATCCAATAAAATAATAATTTATATAATTTTCAATATGTTATAAATTGTGGAAAAAATTGCCACTTAGAAAATCATTAAAATGGGTAATTTAGGTGTCAAAAATGCTTCACATTTGGGCAATTAAAGTATGATTTTTGCCTTTTTCTTTTCCAAACGCATTTTTGCGCAGATCGGCATTAATCTGCTCGACAGTGTGTGCTGAATAACCGGTCGCCTCAATAGGGCACTGCGGGTTCCCTATCCGCTAAACACCTTCGGCAATGAGGGGTACAGGTGGCGGGTACGAATCGGAAACATGATGTTTTCGATTGTCTGGGTATTGAATATAAACTTTACATCGATACGTCTAGCATGAAAGTTACCGTATTGCAAGTTTAGATTTTAGACATATATTTAACATATTTTCAGGTGCTAGTGGGCCACGATGGTTTTAAGTTCGTACCTTTACTTTTAGAATAACCCACCAATATTGGAGCCTTGAAATAAGGAGGACATCATGAAAAAGTCGCTTTTAAATTATCAGTATATACCCATTTTACTCACTTTCGCTTTTTTTGCATTAATGCTTTATTCCGGTCATGCTAACGCCGGAGAGCACATGATGCAAAAAAACCTAAGCAACCTGTCCAACTTAACATCCAAGTGGACAAAACAACTGGAAAGCGGTAAATTAACGCCGGAAGCGCAGCAAAAACTAGCCGAGTTGCTGTCTTTGACCAGCCAGGTATTGCAGGATATGAGTGAAAAATCCGGTGCTGCAATGGATATGGAGCACAGTGCGAAAATAGAGGCAATGAAAAAAGAATGGGATCCGTTTGATACGTCAGATAAGATGTAAGCCCTTACATTGATCAACCCCCCGCAGGATCATGACATTCAATGCTGATGTCTTGCGGGGGGTGTTCTTGAATAGCAGACCATTTGAGCGAGCCAATCACCACCGCAGGCTCTATTGGTTTCGGTCTTTAAGGTGCCGCTGGATCAGTTTGTTGCGCCGGCTTACTTTGCTGATTTCACGCACAAGCGGTTTTGAGCGCTCAGGCGGTTCGATGCGCTGTATCAGCGACGCGATGACCCCGCCCTCGATATGTCTGAATCCCTTAACCAGTATCCATTGGCCCTGCCGCAATGACCCAAAATCCAGCGGGTCACCATCAACATCCATTAACTCGGTGGTCAGCTGCCGGTCGTCGAAGCTCCAATTAACCACATGGATGGTTTCTTCGGCCGCAACCAGTTCTGCCCGCTGGGCGTTCACTTCCATAATGCGGGCCCGCGCCTGGAAAGGATCACAATCGTCAAAACTAAAATTTTCAGTTAGACTGGACTCTGCCGGGCAATTGATGGGCAACCCGAAGATGCTGAAACCCAAAATAAGCGCCCCGCAGATGGACATTAAGCGTTTGCAGATGTGATAATCCATAGGGTTAACCTTTCTAATAAATTTGATGCCAGTAATAGCGGTACAGCTCCGGTGTTAGGATGGCGGGCATACTGACAATACCGCCTTCGACACCGACAAATATCCGCGCACCCCCTTCCAGGATGGCAATCACCGGTGCCGAAGGGATCGCGGTACCAATTGCGATCACTCGGTCTTTTTTACCCAAATCGATAGCATTGCCGTCGCCATCATATTCGACTTCCATGCTAAATTCACTGACCGATGCACCCGTTTTGTAATCCACCGCATACATCCGGGCCACGCCCCTGACGGTTGAGGCCGCACAGGGGTCTGTGCCGCTAGCGCTGCCTGAATCCGGCGTATATGTCGTAAAATAGACCACACCGCCATAGACTCTCGGAGCAGCGACTACCTTTTCACCCGGATATTCCAGGCGGATAAACCAGCCGTTACTGTTTTCAAGATTTATTTCGACTGCTTGTTGTTGGGCTGCGGTGCCCATTTGAATCAAATCGTCAGTGACATCTATCAGATCGGTCTCATCGAGCGTAGAGCTGCCCGACCAGTCGTTTTTAACGGCGTAAAAACGGTTGACAACACCGGTTTCACCCGGATCAGAACGGTCACCGGTGCCAAAAAAGATGTAATCACCGAAATCCTCCGCCACCACATCAGGAGCATACAGTATCTTGCGTTTGATGCCGTCCGCAGCAGAGGCAGAGAACAGCCTTTGAGCGCTCCAGACACCGTTTGCTATTGACCGTGATTTGGTCCCACTGCAAAAAGACATGACCTCATCATCTTTGAAAGCAAAGATGTTACCCGCCAGATCGCCGCTGTAGATGCGGCTGACAATACCGTCACCGTCGTGGTCAATGCCCGATACATCCACAATGGAATGCGTCATGCCCAAGCTGGAATGATCGACGGCATTAAAATTCAATCCGCTGATCAACTGGCCGTCGGTTACCCGCACGGCAAAAAGCGCCCGACCGACCGCATCGGTGGCAGAAGGCGTATCCAAGTCCTGGTTGTTGTCATACCCGCCCGGTATCAGAAACACATCTTCCACAGTGTTGCTGACTGTTACTGTGCAGCTCGGCGGTGCACCGGACTCGCTGATGGCCACATCGGTGGCCACCGTCGTGGGCTGGGGGCGGCTCCAGGATTGGCCCAGCATCTCGTAGCTATCGGTGTCGGGATCATTGGAGGGATTCGGATCCAGAATGGTGGATTCGATGGAATACAGCCAGGCCGGGGCGTCATGCGCGGTGATGTCCAGAGCGATATAGTTGAGACCACCACGGCGCTCACCGACGATCATGATTTTCTGGCCGGAACCATGGTAAACCGAAGGCGAACCATCCATAAAATAGTCGTGATCGTCGTCATCGAGTAGTTTTAGACGCCCCATTTGATCCGGGGCAACAAAACCCCAGATTTCGCTGCCGTCCGCATCATCAAAGGCATGTAAAATGCCGTCGTTGGAGCCGGAATAAATGATGGTCTTGGCATCGTCGGTGGCCGGGTTGCCGTCCGGATCCCCGTAGTGTACGACGGCCGGTTCCGAGTGAATGATGTCGCCGAGCCGGCCCTGATGAACGCTGTTAAACAGAGCCGTTTTTTCGGCTGCGGTGGCTACCCCCAGCTCTCCAAAAGTAATATTCACATTGGCATCCTCAAAGGCGTTGGCCGAATGGGTCAGATCCGATACCAGTCCGGTATAGGTATACAGATTGCGCGGTGAGGTACTGTCAATCAGCAGGCCGAGGACCTCGGCAGCGCCCCCTTTTTCGACATCCGGACCGTCGGCGCCCAGCACGGTCCAGTAGGACAGCGCATTGTCTTTGATCAGGCCGTCAGGTGTGCAGGCTTCCATGCCGGTGGCATCCAGAAGATTTCCGATGCTGTCCAGGCCGTAACGCTTGATGTTGCCGATCCAGCGCCCGCTTTGCTGGGGCTTGAAAAATCCCAGATAGATCTTGTCACCGGCATAGGTCCGGTTCATGCGGCTGATGGGAACCACCGGCGCCACGAAGACCGCAT
>JASFIV010000180.1:0-9616 GCA_050122475.1 Desulfobacterales bacterium
AGCACTTCCACCGAGCCGGCCAGCGTCAGCTCTGCCGTTCAGCTGGAAAATTTAAATGCCTTTATTACCAAGGTTGCCGAAGCATCCAAGGCCGGGCTATCAAAAGAAGATAAATACATCATTTCGCGGGCCGAAACCGAGTGGAAGCAGGACCCGCTGATAACAGCCGAATTAACCGAGAGGCCCCAGGATGAAATAAAAAAGCAACAGCAAGTGATTCAGGCAGCGAGTCCGCGCCCCAATATCGCTTACACGGGCTTTATGCAAATGGGCGATAAACGGTTTGCCATCATTAACGGCTTTGAATATGCCCCCGGAGATCAGCTTTTAGAAGGCGGGTATAAGGTCAGCAGTGTTACACCGAGTAAGGTCGTCATTGTTTCTACAGACGGTAGTAATAAGAAGTTTATTTTCCCACTGGAAGAATAACCATCAGGGTGAGAGCTTATGAACAGAGTCGAACAAAAAAACAGGCTAGGGTGTATAATCGTTGCTGTGGTTATCTCCTTTTTGTTGATCGGCGGCTGTGCCAGCCCCAAACTGGAGAAACAGGATCCATTCTTCGATGAATGGAAAACCAAGGCAGAAACATCCAAAGGGTATTCGCCGGGCAAACCCAAACCGCGGGGCGAACAACCGGCCATCATCAAGCCCAAAGTAACGCCCAGAGAAATTAAAATTGATGAGGTCGACGAAAAGCAGCTGCCCACCCGCAAGATCAGCCTCAAGATGACCGACATTGAGGTGTCGGTGGTATTGCGTGCATTGGCCCGTGCCTCGGATCAGAATATAATTGTCAGTGAGGCGGTTACCGGTAAGATCAACATCAATATCACCCAGGCACCCTGGAATCAGGTGTTTTTAGGTATCCTGCGCACCCAGGGGCTGAGCTATGCCTGGGAAGGGGATATCATCCGCATCATGACCGCCGATGATATGGAGGAAGATCTCAAGCGCCAGGCACGCCAGCGGGAATTGACGCTTACCGAGCAGCCTTTGACGCGCATCGTACCGGTTCGGTATGCCACTGCTGATAATTTGAAAGATAACCTGGAAAAATTCCTGACGCTCGATAAGGACGGCAATCCCATCGGCTCTATTTTGGTCGACAGTCATACCAATTCTCTGATCATCCAGGCCATCCGCGCCGACATGAAAAACATCGTCGCCGTCGTTGACCAACTGGACAAGCCCACCCCCCAGGTGCTGATCGAGGCCTTTATCGTTGAAGCCAACAAGGACGTGGCTCGCGAGCTGGGCATCCAGTGGGGCGGGCTGGTGCGCACCGGCAAGGGCACCGGCGTTGGCTTTGGAACCGGTCGAAACAGCGGGGTGCTCGGCGATACAGTCGGCACTGCCGTGGACCCGGTATCTGGCACAGTGGTGGATTTGCCGGCCCAGGCGCTGAGCGGCTTCGAACCCTTTTCGCTGGGTCTCGTATATCAGAATATTGGAGACGTCCTTCTGGCCACCCAGCTGTCTGCATTGCAGGACAAAGGCAAGCTTAACATTCTGTCCAGCCCCTCAATTACCACCCTGGACAATCAAACAGCGTTTATTGAAAGCGGCGAGGACATCCCCTTTCAGACCGTGGAGGACGGTGAAGTCAACGTCGAATTTAAAAAGGCGGTGCTGAGCCTGAAGGTCACACCGCATGTCATCGATGATCGAACCCTAAAAATGTATGTCAATGTGCATAAAGATGAAGCCGATTTTTCCAGAACGGTACTCGGCAATCCGACTATTATTACCAAAAACGCCGAAACCAACGTTATTCAGCTGGATGGTCAGACGATTGTCATCGGTGGTTTGAACAAGGAAACCACCTCTCGCTCCGACACCGGCGTTCCGTATCTAGAAGACATCCCCGGGCTGGGCTATTTGTTTAAGCGCAAAAGCTCCGACGATCGGCTTGAGGATTTGCTGATTTTCATCACTCCGCACATCCTGGAGCCGGCTCCACCGAGCAGTTAAACCAACCGGCCGTGAAGGGGATCAATATTGATCCGACTATCAGGAGGTAAAGCGGAAACCAAAAATCGAGTGCCTAAGTTAAAGTGCCTCAAGCGCCGCAGGCGATATCTGAATATAGGTCAAATTTTTCTCCCCGCGCTTTTTAGATGAAATCAACAGTTTCCGGCACCCCTTTTTCCCAACATTGCGATGGATTATTTCAACATTTTAAATTTAAAGCAGGAGCCCTTTTCAAATTCACCGGATCCGGAGTTTTTCTTTCATTCCCGCGAGCACCAGGAATGTTTGCAGAAGCTGGAACTGTCATTGCTGTTGCGGCGGGGATTGAATGTCATCATCGGTGACGTGGGAACCGGTAAAACAACGCTTTGCCGTCAACTCATCCGGCGCTTTGCCAGACGCGATGAGATCACCACCCACTTGATATTAGATCCTCACTTTGCGGATGCCCAAGAGTTGCTGACCACAGTCGGCAGGATGCTGATGGGCAATGAGGTCAAGCTAGCCGCCAACGAATGGCAAATCAAAGAACAAATCAAGCAATACCTGTTTGAAAGCGGCGTCAAAGAGGATAAAACCACCGTGCTGATTATCGACGAGGGCCAAAAGATCCCGGCGTTTTGTCTGGAAATCCTGCGCGAATTCCTCAATTATGAAACCAACGAATTCAAATTACTGCAGATTATCATTTTTGCACAGGAAGAATTCGAAAATACAATTAAAAAATATGCGAATTTCGCCGACCGCATCAACCTATACCATTATCTGAGACCGTTGAATTTCCGCGATACGCGGTTGATGATCAAATTTCGCCTGGAAAAATCAAAAGACACGCATAAAAAATTAGATTTTTTCAGCTACCCGGCCATGTTGAAAATTTATCGGGCCTCCGGCGGATATCCTCGAAAAATTATCAATCTGTGTCATCATTGCATTTTAGCCATGATTGTCCAGAACCGTAAACGGATTAGCGCTTCGCTGGTGCGCTCCTGCATCAAGCGCGCTTTTCCCGGTGAAACCCGCCGCTGGAGAGGCGCTGTCGCCACCGCTGCTGCGGCCGTTGCGGCAGCAATGGTCATTTTCGCACTTTTAATGCCGGAAAAGCTGCGGGCACTGTGGCCCCAGGGCTTGACGCTGAGCCAGACTCAGCAGGTCCAGCAACAAACAGCGCCATCCGACAGCCGCACGGGTGCTCCTGCTGAAGCTAGCAGCCAGCAGGAGAGTCCGCAGAATGACGGCACCGAAATAGATACCGAAGCCGAAGATGCCGCCGAAGATAGCGGCCATGAAACCGTTGATCAGGCAGCGCCGGCCGAACAGCAAACCGCTGCCCAAAACAGCCAGATTGCGGCGATCGGCCCGAGTGTGTCGCCAGCGGGTGCCGCCGCACCGATCGAATCCGGCAAGGCGCCGTCAAATGTTGCAGCAAGCACCGCGGATCAACAGCTTCCGGAACCAACAGGTCCGGTTAAAGAAAGCACGTCCTATGCGCCCCTTTTGGGAGACATTAGGTTGAAACAGAACGATACGCTATCACATATCATCCATAAGGTTTACGGCAGCTATAATTCTAAATATTTCCGTTCTTTGATTCTGGCCAATCCGATCATTGACGACCCGGATCTGGTGGAAGTCAATCAGACCATTTCGATGCCGGCCATTCCGGTATCGGTGACCGGCACAGGCCAAAACGCCTGGTGGGTTCTGCTCGACGACACCGACGATCTGAATACAGCCTTCGACTATTTGCGAACCTATCCGGCAACGGCGCCACCGGCGCGCATGATTCCTTATTGGAACCAGCAGTCTGGCACCCGGTTTGCGATTATTCTCAAAGGATATCATGCCGATGCGGATTCGGCGCTCAAGCAGCTAAAACGTGTGCCGGCAGAATTTGCGCCGCAGCGCAAAGTGTTGTCGAGCTGGAATAAAGACACCGTCTTTTTTGCAAACCCGTATTAACGGCCGTCGATAGGATCCCGCATCCAGGCTCAAAGGGAATAGAAAATAACGTTTAACCGGTTTATGTAAACGACACATCATAAGAGAGACAAAATTGAAAGCACGCAAAAAATTAGGCGAAATTCTGGTTGAAGGCGGGCTGTTGACCCAGGAACAGCTTGAAAAAGCGCTTCCGTATCAGAAAAAAAGCAACTTGAAGCTTGGCCAGTTTTTGGTGCGGGAAGGCATCGTCAGCGAGTCCCAGATCGTGGATCTGGTATCGAGTCAGCTGAAACTCGAAAAATACCGGCCGGATAAGTTTACCGTGGATGTGGAACTGGCGCAACTGCTCTCAGCTGAAATTGCGCACCGTTGTCAGGCAGCTCCGCTGAAAAAAAGCGGGCTGCTGCTCACGGTGGCCATGACCGACCCGCTGGATATCAATTCTCTGGATACTATTGAAGTTTATACCAACTGTGAAGTTGAGGCTGTCATTTGCACCGAACAGCACCTCAACCAGCTGTTGACGACCATTTACGGCACCTATTCCGGTATCGGCGGTGTTCTTGAAGACATGGAAGAAATGGAGATTGATAAGAGCACCGATAAAACAACCAGTCTTGATGATGTCGAGGTCAGCTCACTGCAGGGGATGGCCGAAGAAGCGCCGGTCGTGCGCCTGGTAAACTCCATTCTCTCCCAAGGTGTTCGCGAGGGCTGCAGCGACATCCATATCAGTCCGGAGAAACAATACGTGCAGGTGCGCTTCCGGGTAGACGGAAAACTGCATGAAGTGCCCGCCCCACCCAAGGGCATGTTTCTGCCGATCGTCTCCCGGCTCAAAATCCTGGCCAACATGGACATTGCGGTTTCCAGAATCCCGCAGGACGGACGCTTCACCGTTAAAATGAAGAATAAAGATATCAATATCCGGGCCTCAACCATCCCCTCCATTCACGGGGAAAACATGGTACTGCGATTGCTGGATACCAGCAACAGTATATATTCGCTCGAACGGCTGGGCATGACGGAAAGCGACCGTGAAAAAATTGAAAAAATGATCGTAAAACCCCACGGAATGATTCTCAGTACCGGGCCCACCGGAAGCGGCAAAAGCACCAGCCTATACTCAATATTAAAGAAAATCAATCAGCCCGAAGTTCACATTATCACCGTGGAAGATCCGGTTGAATACCGCATCGAAAAAATCCGGCAGGTGCAGTTGAACCGTAAAGCCGGCATGACCTTTGCCAGCGGTTTGCGATCTATTCTACGCCAGGACCCTGACATCATAATGGTTGGCGAGATCCGCGATGCGGAAACCGCCTCTCTGGCCGTGCAGGCTGCCCTGACCGGCCACATGGTTTTCAGCACCTTGCATACCAATGACGCCGCCGGCGCCATAACCCGCTTTATTGACATGGGCATCGAACCGTTTCTGGTATCTTCGACCATGACGGTCTCTTTTGCCCAGCGGCTGGTGCGCAAGGTCTGCCCGAATTGCATGACGAACTATGAGCCCTCAAAGGAAGTTCTGAAATCCTGGGGAATTGACAACAAAATTCGAGCAAATTTTGTGCAGGGCAAAGGCTGTTTCAATTGCATGCACACCGGTTATAAGGGGCGTACCGGCGTTTATGAAGTCATGGCCATCAATGACGAAATCAAGGACCTGATCTTAAAGCGTCAATCGTCGCATGCGATTCAACAGGCGGCCCTGAAGTCCGGAAATTTTACGCCCTTAAAGGAAAATGCAGCTGAAAAGGCCATCAAGGGCATCACCACCCTGGAGGAAGCGGCTTCAGCTGTACTTCTTTAGCTCAGAAGTCAGATGACAGAGATCAGATATTTGCACTGATCTTTGCAACTGATCAATCTGTCGTCCGTTCTCTGACCTCTGTTTTCTGAACTCTGAAACTTGAACGAGGTGACCATGCCCAAATTTCAATATCAGGCGATTACTGAAACCGGTGCCACCACATCCGGTGAAATAGAAGCCGATTCTCTGGAAAGTGCCAACAGCATGCTGGCCGCCCGGGGGTATATTCCCACCCGGGTAAAAGCTGAGCAACCGGCCCTGAGCGGGTTTGAGATGTCCAAAATCCGGGAGCTTCTGTCCCCGGTCAAGGCGCCTGAATTGATCCTTTTCACCAAGCAGTTCAAGACCATGTTTAACGCCGGTGTATCCATGATCAATATGCTGGAAATCCTGGAACAACAAACGGAAAACCCCCGGTTGCGGGGCGTTCTCGGCAAGATGCACCAGGACATCAAAGAAGGGGCCAGTCTGTATGAAGCTTTTCGTAAGCACCCCAAGGTGTTTTCGCCGTTATACTGCAGTATGATCAGAGCCGGCGAAAACAGCGGGGCGCTGCCGGAAGTGTTGGACCGCCTGACCTATATCATCGAACACGAAAACCAGGTTAAGTCGGATATCAAATCGGCGCTGACATACCCGGTCATTGTGGTCGTCTTTTTGTTCACTGCATTTTTAATCCTGATCACCCAGGTTATCCCTAAATTTGCCAGTATTTTTAAAAATGCCGGGCTGCAATTACCCCTGCCGACCCAGATCTGCATTTTCCTTTACGAAGTATTATCCGCTTACTGGTACTTTGTCATTGGCGCTGTCATATTGATTGTGCTGTTTTTGATTTATTACCTGCGAACCCAGCAGGGCAAACTCATGCGCGACACAATCTTGATGAAAATCCCGCTGATCGGGCCCCTGTTTGTCAAAAGCGCGGTCTCGCGTTTTGCCAGTATTTTTTCGATCCTGCAGGCCAGCGGCGTCGATGTGCTGGATTCGATGGACATGTTGACTGAAACCATCGGCAATGCCGCCATCGGAAACGAGCTGGAAAACATCAAAGATCGCCTCCAAGAGGGGCGCGGTATTGCAGGCCCCCTGGGTGAAGCCAAATATTTCACCCCGATGCTCATCAACATGGTGGCCATCGGTGAGGAATCAGGCAACCTTGAAAGCATGATGCAAGAAGTGGCCGCCCACTACGACACCGAAGTGGAATACGCCATGAAGAAACTGTCGGAAGCCATCGGCCCCTTGCTGACTGTCGGGCTGGCGGCTGTGGTCGGGTTTTTCGCCCTAGCGATATTCCTACCGATGTGGGACCTGACGCTGATGGCTAAATAAATAAAGGTTCAGGGTTAAATTTCAAAGGTTAAGAACTCTGGCCACTCGCTTCTGGCAACTGGCAGCTGGCTAAAACCGAATCGTTCGACATCCAGCAAAAGCAAACCGCACTAAACCAAGTAGCCGGCGACCAGAGCAAGAATACCGGAACCCTTGAACCTCTGAACTCTGAACCCCTGAACCCTTGAAAGAAATGCGACAATCACGGTTCTACATCAGTCTCTATATCATTATCCCGTTTATTATCACCGGATTGACCGTTCTGGCGGCCATCATCTCCTTCCGGCTGACCAAATACGGCCTGGCCGGAGGATCGGACCCCGCGCAAACCGTTTTCTGGCTGATCCTCATTCTGGGTGCCGTCGCCTTTGCCACCGGTTTTGTGCTCGTTCGCTTTATCTTAAAGCCGGTGGAGCGCTTTGTGGAGAAAGCACGTCACCTGGCCACGCTCTCGGGTGAAAAAACCAATACGGAAAAAAACTGGTCGCTGGATCAAATTGATCAATTTGCCAGCGTATTTGATCGGGTCACATCGGTTCTCAGCCGCATGGACGCCCGTCATTTTTTCCCGAACATTATCGGAGAAAGTCTGGCAATGCGGGGCCTTCTGGGCCTGATCAAAAAAGTCGCACCATCGGATTCGACGGTTCTGATTCTGGGCGAAAGCGGTACCGGCAAAGAACTGATTGCGACCAGTATCTTTGAAAATAGCGATCGCCATAAAAAACCCTTTATTAAACTCAACTGCGCCGCGATCCCTGAAGAGCTGCTGGAGAGTGAACTTTTCGGACATGAAAAAGGTGCATTTACCGGCGCCACCAAATTCAAACCCGGAAAATTCGACATGGCGCACCAGGGAACCATATTTCTGGATGAAATTGGCGATATGCCATTAAATTTGCAATCTAAAATATTGCGGGTCATCCAGGAAAAAGAATTTTACCGCGTCGGCGGCAGCAGCACCATAAAAGTGGATGTGCGCTTTATTGCCTCGACCAACCAGAATCTGGAAAAGATGGTCCAGGAGGGAAAATTCAGAGAGGATCTGTATTATCGCCTGAATGTTTTCACGCTGCATTTGCCCCCGCTGCGCGAGCGAAAGGAAGACATCCCGTTGCTCGTCGATAATTTCCTGAAAAACCTTTCCAAACCGGTTGACATTTCATCGGTGGCCTTGCAAATGATCATGGCCTATGGATGGCCCGGAAATATCCGCGAGCTTAAAAATATCATCGAAAGTGCTGCTGTCATCGCTGAAAACGGCTTTATCGAGCCCGCCCAGCTGCCCGCCAAAATCACCGGCGTTTTCAATAACAGCGAATCCTATACCGTTGCACTACCCGCCGCCAACCTGCCGCTGGATGAGCGTCTCAAGGAAATCGAAAAGAGCATGATCATCGAAGCCCTTCGCAAAACCGGTGGCGTCCAGATTAGAGCCACCGAGCTTCTGGGAATCAACCAGCGCAGTCTGTGGCACCGCATTAAAAAGCATGGCATCGATGTCAAAAGCATAAAAAACAACGAAATTTGATGCTTCAACTTGCCAATTAGCTTCAAATTATGTAGATTAACAATAAAATAGCGTCGATCCCATTTTATGATTTTAAAAATTTTTAATTTAAGTAATTAAAATCATTATATATATAATCAAAATGCTGTTTAGCCACAGTTTGTGGCACTATTTATGCATTCTATCTTCCGGACAGCGCCCGCATTTTAATCAAAAGGGGGATTCGTAAGCAGAATCAGCGGGTTTTTAAAGCCACAATTTAGGCATATCATAAAGGAAGGAGCAAAGGGTTATGAAGAAACGATCCACATTAACCAATGAACAGGGTTTTACCCTCGTTGAGATTATTGCCGTGTTGATCATTCTGGGGATTCTGGCGGCGGTAGCAGTGCCTCGCTATATCGACCTGGAAGCCAATGCCCAGCAAAGAGCCATCGACGCTGCCATATCGGAACTAAACGGCAGAGAGAGTCTCACCTGGGCCGATGAAAAAATCAATTCCACCGGTTACCTGGGTGATGGCACAACTTTCGCAAGGGTAAGCACCACACTGGGTGATGAATACACCTGGAGCGTACCGGCAGGCACCGGCGGCGGCACCCTGGACTTTAAAAATGCATCGGTACCTTTGACCCGAACGCCATCCTCGGTCCAACAGCCTGCTGTTTGGACGCGGACGGGACCTTAGGCCCGACATCATTTTTCGCACATTCATAAGTGATGACGTACTGCCAGGCTGAAAGAGGATTTACCCTGCTTGAGATCATTGCCGCATTAGTGATTTTAAGCATTCTTGCGGCTGTCGCCATTCCGCGCTATATCAGCCTGGATGAAAGCGCCAAACAAAAAGCCATCGATGCCGGGATCGCCGAACTCAATGGCCGAGAGACCCTGACCTGGTCGAACCTGAAAATATCTGACAGCGGTTACCAGGATGACACGCATCTGTTCGGGCTGCTGGATACCACCCTGGGGGTGGACTATAGCTGGGAGGGAGGTGGACCCAATAGCAGCGGCGGCACCCTGGTATTCAGGCT
>JASFIV010000181.1:0-9602 GCA_050122475.1 Desulfobacterales bacterium
CTGTTTGAAGCACTGATGGAAATGATGCAAAAAAATATTAAACACCTGGCGGTCACCGATAGTGATGATAAAGTCATTGGCGTTATCACCAATCGTGATTTACTCAGAGCCCAGGGGCAGTCGCCTTTGTTTATCATCCGCGAGATTATTCAGGCCAAGTTTATTAACCAGATTGTTCAGGTCCGGCAACAGGTTCCGCGATTGATTGAAACACTGATCAATACCGGCTCCAAGGCCTATAATGTGACCGGTCTTTTGACAACGATTTCAGATACCATCCTGGAAAAGATCATCGACTTCGCGCTAAAGGAATTCGGCCCGCCCCCGGTCAAATTCGTTTTTATGATTCTGGGCAGCGAGGGCCGAAAAGAGCAAACCTTAAAGACCGATCAGGACAACGCCATTATATTTGAAGATGTGCCTTCCGATTCCCTTAAAAAGGTGACCCAATATTTCCTAAAGTTCAGCGAGCGGGTCTGTAACTGGCTGGATGAGGCCGGTTATGCTCTTTGCAAGGGTGGGATTATGGCCAAGAATGCCAACTGGTGCCAGCCGTTGTCCAACTGGAAAAGCTATTTCAGACGCTGGATTCATACGGCCGAGCCCGAAGCGTTGTTACAGGCCAGTATTTTCTTTGATTTTAGAAGCGGATACGGTGAAGAGGAGCTGATTACCGATCTGCGTCAATACCTGTTTAAAGAACTGGGTGGCTGGCCGGGATTTTTTCGCCACATGGCTGAAAATGCGATGTATTTCAATCCGCCGATCGGTTTTTTCCGTAACTTTGTGGTGGAGTCTAAAGGTGAGCACCGGGATGCCTTTGACATCAAGGCGGCCATGCAGCCGATTGTCGACTATGCCAGAATATATGCACTCAATCATCGAATTGATGAAACCAATACACATGAGCGCTTGAACCAACTGCTGGCTCTTAAAAAGATCAGCCCCGAGGAGCATAATGAGCTGGAGACAGCCTATAGCTACATGATGCAGCAACGCTTGGCGCGCCAGGTAAAAGCAATGGTCGAAGAAAACGTAGCGCCGAATAATTACATCAACCCTAAAAAATTGTCCCGCATCGAACAAACCATGCTCAAGGAAATCTTCAAGCGTGTTGAAAAATTCCAGGGCAAGCTCAGTTTTGATTTCACCGGGCTAACTTAGCCACATCCCTTATGGTGTAGAGTTTTCCTATCAGGCGTCAGCCCTTCTTATCGGTCCTGAAAAATGATACATATCTCATTGAAATAATTATAAATAATATTCCAATAAATCGGCCGGCCTTCATCATATAAGCTCGTATTTAGCAGATTGAAAAAGATTCATTTACTAGAAACAATATCAATTTATCTGCCTCATCTTTTACGGGGTTGCAAATTGACGAAAATGGAGAAAGCCTTATTATTTAACTTATTTAAATATCAGGATATTTAACTAAGATGACCCGCCGGGGAGGTCGGTGATGAACCAATGCGCTAAAGGCTTATCCGAACGTTTTACAGGCTTCCATAACGAATGGATTACAAAATCCGCTATCAACTGAAACAGGAGAGGTTATTCCAATGGCTCTCAAATGTTGTTTTGCATCCAAATTTACTCTGCGTGTGGTCTTTTTTCTATTGGTGTTATGGATCATTGCTTTTTCAGGTCCATATCCGCCATTTAAACTGCCAGTCGCATCGGCCGTTACGCCATACGGCATCCAGGGCCAGATGGCGCCTGAGCTGAATCTGTCCAACTGGATTAATGGTAGCGGCCTTCCGATCGAACCCATCAGCCTGGGCGACTATCGCGGCAAGGTCGTCTATCTGTATTTCTTTCAGGACTGGTGACCGGGTTGCCAACGGGTTGGGTTTCCAACCCTCAAAAAGCTGACCGAGGCCTTTAAAAAGCGCAATGATGTTGTATTTGTGGGTATTCAAACGGCGTTTGAAGGGTTCAGTATCAATACCGAAGATAAACTTCGAAAAAACCAGCTCAAATATGAGCTGGAAATCCCCATGGCGCATGCGGCCGGAGATCAGCAGGCCCACAGCATTCCAGAGATCATGCGCACCTATCGCTCGGGCGGTGCGCCCTGGACAGTGATAATCGATCCCTCCGGTAAGGTGGTTTTCAATGATTTTCACATTGATGTCGAACCGG
The DNA here is from genome assembly GCA_050122475.1 of Desulfobacterales bacterium. GTDB lineage: Bacteria > Desulfobacterota > Desulfobacteria > Desulfobacterales > JAHEIW01 > JAHEIW01. The sequence continues at coordinate 2,146 of JASFIV010000181.1, forward strand.
CAGTGGCGCTGATAGAAAAATTGCTTCACCAAAAGAGCTCGCGTTTGAATCCAATTCAACATCTGCAAAACACGCTTGCCGTCTTTCTGAAAACCATATACAATAATTCGAATTCAGATTCAGGTTGATCTCATGTTCATAATCGCCGAATGCTGTCATTTCTTAAAACCGACATTTAACTTATGTTAAGGAATCACGCATGATTGCTAAAAAAGAAAACCTGCTCGCTAAGCTGGAAAAGGATGTTGTCCTTGTGGCAGAAGGCTACCTTTTTGAACTCGAAAGAAGGGGCTATCTTAAGGCCGGCCCATTTGTTCCTGAAGCTGTTTTGAAGTTTCCAGATGCGGTCAGGGAACTGCACCTGGAATTTTTAAGGATGGGCACGGATGTGGTTGTCGCCTTTACCTATTATGGCCACCGTTCAAAAATGAAAGCGGTTGGCCTGGAAGATCAGCTCGAGACCCTGAATGTCAGGGCTGTCGAACTGGCCAAAAATGTGGCCGACGCAAACGGATCCCTAACTGCGGGTAACATCTGCAATACATGGGAATATGATACCCGCCAGATCGATATGTCCGAACAAAAGGTCAGGAACATTTTTAGCGAACAGGTGCAGTGGGCCGTTTCAGGTGGGGTCGATTTTGTTGTTGCTGAAACCTTTAGCCATCTGGGGGAGGCCTTAATCGCATTGGAGGTCATCAAAAAGGCCAGTCTTCCCGCGGTCATCACTTTTACGCCTGCCACCCCTCAAAGCTGTGATGGTTATGCCTGGGCGGATGCTTGCAAAATCCTCGAAGAAAACGGCGCTGATGTGGTCGGATTAAACTGCGGCCGCGGCCCGCAGACGATGCTACCGCTATTATCGGAAATCCGGCAAAAGGTCAGCGGGCATGTCGCCGCGCTGCCGGTTCCCTACCGTACCGACGATCACAGCCCGAGCTTCTTCGACCTGCGCCTGTCGGACGGCAAAAATGCCTTTCCGGTGGCGCTGGATCCGTTTGTGCTGACGCGCTTTGAGATGGCTGATTTCACTTTGCAGGCCCGTGACATGGGCATCAACTATATCGGCATCTGCTGCGGGGCCGGACCCCATCACGTGCGCGCCATGGCCGAAGCCCTGGGTCGCAAGGTGCCCGCCAGCGAATACTCACCCGATATGGATCTTCATCCCATTTTGGGTGATCAAAACGCTCAAAAAAAACAGTACCGCGACTGTATGCTCGGCCCGCTGCCCGATGACCCTGACTCGGGTAAATAAAGCGCCCTGTTCAGAATTAATCAAAAACTGACTGCAGAATCCTGTCTTAAAGATATTTATTATACCCGACCCAAAAAGGATGGGGGCAGCTCACACCGTTAAATGAACTACCCCCGCTGGAAAAGGAAAGACAAGCATAAAGGGTTTAGGCGGGCGCCTTGCAGATCAATTAATACCTTTCGTGTGAGAGCAGTTTTAGAATGGCGTTTTAATTCGGTTAGCATGTAAACAATTTGAGCAGCGCAGCGCCGCCATCTGTGGCTTTATTTGGCCCTTGCAAAATACGGTGGATTTGCATATGCATTATCCTGGAAAATAAAGAAACCGAAACCGTTTGAACAGGAGCGCATCATGGCGGTAGGTTGGACCCGGGACGGGGGTGTGCAGCATCAAATAGACGCCAGTGTCAAAGACGCCGTAAAGCTGGCCAGGAGTCGCTTGCCCCATGGTGAGGGCTCGATCCATTGTGAGGAATGTGATACTGTTATTCCCGAAGCACGCCGCAAAGCCATTCCAGGCGTTCGCTTATGCGTCAGCTGCCAGTCAGGGCGTGAACAGCGCCAGACAACGCCTACGGGTTTCAACCGGCGCGGCAGCAAAGATAGCCAGTTGAAGTAATCCGCTTCTTATAATTGAGCAGTTTAAAAAAGCAGAATTGTATTCAAACATGAAGGGCGTAACGTCAAGGTTACGCCTTTTAAAATTAAAATATGGTTAACTTTCTTTTATATGCCAGCGCCTCGCTGATCTGGGGCTCCACCTGGCTGGCGATCAAGCTGCAATTGACCCAGGTACCGCCGATCCTTTCGGTGGCCTACCGGTTCTGTTTGGCGTCACTAATTTTGCTGGCTTATTGCCGCCTTGCACAGAAACAACTGAAATTTTCCAAGCGCGATCACGGGTTTATGGCGCTGCAGGGCGTCACGCTTTTCGGCCTCAGCTACTGCGGCAGCTATCTGGCCACCGCATTTATGACCAGTGGTCTGGTGGCAGTGGTCTTTTCAACCATTCTGATGTGGAATATCATGAATCTGCGAATCTTCATGGGGCAGCCGGTCGCCTGGCGCGCATTTTGGGGGGGGATCCTGGGGCTCTGCGGCATATGTATTGTTTTCTGGCATGATCTGGCCACCTTTACGGCTACCCGGGGATTGATCGGGTTGGTGATTGCCCTTGTCGGTGCCTATCTGGCGTCGGTCGGCAATGTGGTCAGCTCCCGCAACACCAAAAAGGGAATACCGGTCACCCAGGCCAATGCTTTCGGGATGGGATATGGCGGTTTGCTGACATTGTTCATCCATTTTGCCATGGGCGGCACCCTGACCATGGACTGGACGATTGGCTACCTGGGTCCGATGCTTTATCTCACGATATTTGGGTCGATTGTGGCCTTTGGCTGCTACATGCTCCTGATCGGCCGCATCGGTGCTGAATATGCAGCCTATGTAACCTTGCTGATGCCGATTATCGCGCTCATTCTGTCGACCCTGTTCGAAGGGTATCTGTGGACCGCCAATGCCGTGGTCGGGGTTGCCCTGGTGTTGGCCGGCAATCTGATTATCCTAACGCCGCAAATACAATTCCAGCGAATAAAGGCTCGGGTCAAGGACCGCCAATATGCTGTAAAAGCGGACTGATGGGTATTAGACAAAAGAATTCTGCTCTGTGATCTTACGATACAGCGGAGAATGCGCAGATCAAATCGCTTTTGACTTCAAATACTCATTCGATAATCTGAGGTTGCAAAATATTGAAGGGTTGCGTAAGCATTATGCGGTTGAAAATGATAGTCGGTTGGTTTTTCGATTATCTGATAATCAGATAAAGGGGCGGGTCATGACACAAATTTCAATGGAGGAAAAGTTCAAAAGAGCTGCGGGTGTTATTTGTAAACAGGGAATGGTTCAATTTTCGCTGAGTGACACGGCAATCGCCATTGTCGCGTCGGTTGTCGGGAACAATGAAGATGAGCTTGACCTGATATACGCATTCCGCGAAAAGCCCTCGCAAACAATGGACCAACTGGTGGAATCGAGTGGATTTTCGATGGAAAAGGTCGAGCAGCTGACCACAAGCCTTGCCAAGAAAGGGCTGATTTTCAATCAGCCCAGTTCCGCTGGACTCATGGTCTGCAGGCTTTTGCCTTTCATGCTGGTGGGGGTGATGGAATACAAATTCATGGTGGAACTGACTGGAAGCCAGGAAGAGAGGAAGCTTGCCCGGTTGTTCGAAAAGTTGCTGGACGAACTCCGCGATCAGATTCAGGACAATTACGATGCGCTTTCGCCGCTGTTTCATACGGCCCCGGCCGTAGACCGAACGGTGCTCGCCCGGACAACCGAAGACGGAAAACCGGTTCAGGTCATACCGATTAACAAAACGCTGGAGGCTGCCGAGGAATTCGTTCTTCCCAGCCAGACAGTCGAAGAAATTATCAACAAGTTTGACGATATTGCTGTTGGTTATTGTTTTTGCCGTCAGCGGCGCAGTCTGCTAGGTGATTCTTGCAGCACCGATGCCCCCACATTAAACTGCTTTACGTTCGGTAAATCTGCACGCCATACCACAGCCCAGGGGTTTGCCAAAAAAGTCTCCAAGGAAGAAGCCCTGAAGATCATGAAAGAAGCAGAGAACGCCGGATTGATTCATAAAGCCTTTCATCCAGGCTCCAAGGAATCAAGGCCGGAAACGAGCATCTGTAACTGCTGCAAGGATTGTTGTGATACGTTGGAGCTTTGGCGAAACGGCACCCTGCCACTGATCAATTCGACTTACCATCTGTCCGTTATCGATCAAGAATCCTGCACCGGTTGCGGCACTTGTGTGGAGGGGTGCCCCACAGATGCTATTATTTTAAATGAAAATGAGTTAGCGCAGCGTGATGAAAGTGCCTGTCTGGGTTGCGGGGTTTGCTCTCGCTTTTGTCCCGAGGAGGCCATTTCACTCAAAGAGGGGTTGCGACGCGTATTTATTATGCCGCCGCGATTGCGAAAATCATAAAAGGAGTCGCCGGTAAAAATTATACCGCTTGTCATAATAATGTTCCAAAAAAAGGATGGCTGCCTAAGTGCTGTAGCAAAGAAACCTTCCACAATCGGAACGTTTTCTTGACAACCACTATCAATCTACTTTTATCCATTCGATTATCAGGGCAGTTAATCACAGTCGAGTTTGTATTGATTAACAGCTTTCTTTTATTTTTGGCGTCTCCTCTGCTATGATCAATTATTTGCTGCGGACCGCTACCCTTATCCCAACCTCCACGCCCCTTTCGATCTCCGTACCCCATCTCTGCGGGAATGCTTGATTTGAAATATGCTATTCAACCTGATAAAGAGTAGTCGATCCCATCCGTAACAGCTGACAGGGGAGGGCTACCATGTTTATCGTACATGTTTTTGTTCACGTAAAGTTGGATAAGGTGGATGAATTTAAATTTGCCTCGATTGAAAACGCACGGAATAGCCTGAAAGAACCCGGTATCGCCCGATTTGATGTCATTCAACAACAGGATGATCCAAGTCAATTTGTTTTGGTAGAAGTCTATCGGACGGAAGATGATCCGGCCCGCCATAAAGAAACACAGCATTATCAGAAATGGCGCGATACCGTAGAAGATATGATGGCGGAGCCACGACGCGCCATCAAATACCAGAACATTTTTCCGGGCGAAAGCGGCTGGGGCTAAAAAAGGAATGCGAGTTATGCAATTCGAATTTTCGACGGCTACCCAAGTTATATTCGGGACAGGAAAGGCAAGGGAAATCGGCAAATACGCCCCGACCATGGGACGGCGGGCAATGGTCGTAACCGGCCGAAGTTTAGCTCGGGCTGACATTATAGTCGAGCAGCTGGACAAACAGGGTATTGAGTCAATTTCTTTCAGTGTACCGGGGGAACCGACAACAGACACGGCTCTGGCCGGCGTTCAAAAGGCGCGCCAGGCTGCCTGCGATTGCGTCATTGGTATCGGCGGCGGAAGTGTTCTGGATACGGGCAAGGTTATTGCCGCGCTGCTAACCAATGAGGGCAAACTGTTGGATTATCTAGAAGTGATCGGCAAGGGAAAGCCTCTGGAGAATATACCGGCCCCCTATGTTGCCGTTCCAACCACCGCTGGAACGGGGGCTGAGGTGACCCGTAATTCGGTACTCGAATCTCAGGAACACCGGGTAAAGGTGAGCATGCGCAGTCCGCTCATGCTTCCTCGACGGGCGGTCGTTGATCCGGAGCTGACCTATTCCATGCCACCCCCCATCACCGCCAGTACAGGCATGGATGCCTTTACCCAGCTTTTGGAAGCGTATGTCTCAAATAAGGCCAATCCCTTGACCGACGGAATCTGTCGCGAAGGTTTGCGTCTCGCTGCAGGCGCTTTAGTGCGTGTCTTTGAGGATGGTAGCGATACCGAGGCACGTGAAGCAATGAGCCTGGCAAGTCTTTTTGGTGGATTGGCGCTGGCCAATGCCAAGCTCGGTGCCGTGCACGGTATTGCCGGACCGTTGGGGGGCATGTTCAAGGCCGCTCATGGCGCTGTTTGCGGTCGGCTTCTGCCCTTTGTGATGGAAACGAACATTTCGGCCCTGCAGATGCGCGAACCGCAATCGTCTGCACTGGCTCGCTATCGGGAAATTGCTCAAATTGTGACGGGAAATACAGAAGCTAAGCCGTCCGATGCCATTAATTGGATCCAGAATGTCTGCTCACGGCTTAAACTGCCACCCTTAGCGGATTATAAAATAACCGTAGCCGATATTCCGCTATTGGTTGAAAAGGCTCAAGCGGCCAGCAGCATGAAAGGCAATCCCATTCAACTGAGCGAGGCGGAAATGGTAAAAATTCTGCGACAGGCTTTGTAGTCTGAAGAACAATTCTATCCAAATTTTCTGTCTCTTTACTATTGGATGGGGCATTATGTTGCCTAATTCATCTTTCTCCTCCTTAACGTGGTGGCCCCAATATACAGCGGCCCACCCGTTTACACGTGTATCAAACTGGACAGGAGGCCAACAATGTCACAGGTTCTCCGAATAATACCGGAAAGACGCATCGGTAAGGATAGACGCAGAATCTTTAGTCTGCACCGTTTTTTCCACAAAGGGCCTGAAAGAAGAAAGGCTCTGCACGACCGAAGGGCACAGGTAGAGAGGCGAGATAGGTGGGTTAGAATCAGCAAATGGTCGAGCACCAAATTGTATGATTTAAAGATTTCCAATTAAGTATCCCCTTCCATCCGAAAATAACATTTTAATCATTCTCTCGTAATTTTGTGGTTAACTCCGGTTTTTAATCTAGACTTTATATGAAAAATATACGTCATGGAATAAGAGTCAAAGAGCAGAAATAAAAATTCTTGTAAAGAAGGTAAAATAATGTTCACTGCAAGAAGAAAAAACCGGTTCAGGCAGAGTCCAAATGAAATTCTTATTCGGTGTCTGGAAAAAGATGATTTTACTGAATGGAATGATTGGCGTGTTGATAATGAAAATAGGCTCATTTCATTAAAGGGCGCTGGTCTGAGCAATGTCAATCTGGCGGGCGCTGATTTTTCACGGATCGATTTTAAAGCAGCAGATTTTAAAAACACCAATCTAGCAGGTGCTGATCTTTCGGAGGCCAATCTGATTGGCGCCGATTTGAGTCACGCCAATTTATTTGGCGCTGATCTTTGGAAAGCAGACCTGACGTTTGCCAATCTCAGGCAAGCGAATCTCAAAAGTGCAAAGTTGGTTAAAGCGAATCTTGAAAAAGCCGAACTTGTTGGGATCACTCTGGAAAGCGCTGATCTGTGGAAAGCCAATTTAAAAGGCGCTAAATTGATATCCGTAATAGTAGACAACCGGACATTTATCTGGGGTTGTGATTTTGATGAGCAGACAGTCCTTCGTGGTACAAGTTTAAACATTGCTCGAATTGAACCCTGTTTGATTGAACACATGAAATCAAAAAATTAGATTAAGGGTCAAGTCCCGGCCGCATATTCGCATATCAGCTGCACAAATCCAATATTCCTTGAAACACCCATTTACCCCCCAAATGCGATTTCTAAGCCCAAAATCGACTTTATAATTGGCTCTTTTCTAAAATTATCAGAGACTTACTACGATCCGACCCCTTTATTGTAAAATCTAAAATCCCTCAAAATAGCATTCATTAATTTGAAATTATCGGCGATACTTGGTATGGTTTATTCAATAGC
>JASFIV010000182.1:0-9590 GCA_050122475.1 Desulfobacterales bacterium
AACCAACCTGCTTGTCTACGGTCCCGGCGGCTACCGCTTTAGCGATTACTTCAAACTGGGAATGCCGCTCAATTTGCTGGTCTGGGTGACGGGCTCGATATTCATCCCGAGGATATGGCCATTTTAGAAGGTGTCTATAATATGCATATAACGCCCAAGGGCATTGATGCAAACTGATTCAAAATACTCGCATACTGAGGAGAAATACACATGGCGAAGAAAAAATCCAAGAAAAAAAACAAAGCTGAAAAAAGTAAACATGAGAAAAAGAACACGCTTTCCAGAAAGGAATATGAGGGTGAGCTGGCCAAACTTCAGGCCGAGCTGGTTAAACTGCAGTTGTTTGTTAAAAAAAATGGGCTCAAGATTATAGTGGTATTCGAGGGTCGCGACGCTGCCGGTAAAGGGGGTGTGATCAAACGCATCACCGAAAGGGTCAGCCCTCGCGTTTTCCGGGTGGAAGCTTTGCCCGCACCGACTGAACGGGAGAAAACCCAGATGTACGGGCAGCGTTACATCAAGCGTTTTCCTGCAGCCGGAGAGGTCGTGCTGTTTGACCGCAGCTGGTACAATCGCGCAGGCGTGGAACGCGTCATGAATTTCTGTACGAAGAAACAATACGAGCGATTCCTGAAAGAGGCACCAACTTTTGAACGCTGGATGGTTGAATCCGGCATCCAGCTGATCAAATACTGGTTTGACATCAGCATGGAAGAGCAGGAGCGCCGCTTTCAGGCCCGCATCGATGATCCGCGAAAAGTCTGGAAGCTCAGTCCTATGGACGTGGAGTCCTACAAGCGCTGGTATGAATATTCCCGGGCGCGAGACGATATGCTTGGCGCCACCCATACCGACTTGGCGCCATGGTACATCGTGCGTGCGGACAACAAAAGATGTGCAAGGCTCAACTGCATCTCACATTTGCTGAGCCTGATTTCGTACAAGAAATTATCCCGTAAAAAAGTGGAACTCGGAAAACGTAATATGATAGGCAAGTACAACGATCAGGCGTCTATTGCCCAATACAATTTTGTCCCGGAGAAATACTGATATGCAAATCATTAATCGGTAATATCTCCCGCCCCTACAACCTATCTTGCATCAAGAGAAAGGACATCCTGATGACATCTTCTGATAAACCCTTATCGCGTGATCACATCCTGGTGGAAGACGACCGTATCGGTACCAGCGTAGAGACTTTGCGACGCGCAGTGCTCGATAACCTGTTTTACATTCAGGGAAAATTTCCGGAGATCGCCACTCCCAATGATTATTACATGGCCCTGGCCTATACCGTGCGGGATCGCCTGCTGCATCGCTGGGTTAAAACAGTTGAGACCTGGCTAAGCAAAGACGTCAAAATTGTCTGCTATCTGTCGGCGGAATTTTTGATGGGCCCCCATCTGGGTAATAATATGATCAATCTGGGGATCGAAGAGCCGGTGCGCCAAGCGGTGGAAGCCGTCGGGCAGAATTTAGAAGAATTGCTGCAGCAGGAGGAGGAGCCCGGATTAGGCAATGGCGGCCTGGGCCGGCTGGCGGCCTGTTATCTTGATTCGCTGGCAACGCTGCAGGTGCCGGCCATCGGCTTCGGCATTCGCTACGAACACGGCATTTTTCACCAAGAGATTCGCGACGGCTGGCAGGTGGAAATGACCGATAACTGGCTGCATCTGGGCAATCCCTGGGAAATCGCCCGGCCGGAAGTTGATTTCGAAGTCAAGTTGGGCGGCCATACCATGCGCGAGCGCGATGCCGAAGGCCGGGAGCGGATATACTGGATACCGGATCGGGTGGTCAAGGGCACCCCTTTTGATACGCCCATATCGGGCTACCGTGTCAACACCTGCAACACTCTGCGGCTATGGAAGGCCGAGGCGGCTGAATCCTTTGATTTTCAGGCCTTTAATGTCGGCGATTACTACGGCGCGGTGGATAAAAAAGTGGCTTCTGAAAATCTAACCAAGGTCCTTTATCCCAACGACGAGCCGATTGCCGGCAAACGCTTGCGTCTGGAACAGCAATACTTTTTTGTCTCCTGCTCGCTGCAAAACATCATCGCAATTCACCAGCAGGCCGGGGGTCGACTGGAGGACTTACACAAACTGTGGGCCGTGCAGCTCAACGACACTCATCCGGCAATCGCCGTGGCCGAGCTGATGCGGTTGCTGGTAGATGAACATGCCATGGATTGGGACACTGCCTGGCAGGTTGCGGTTGAGACCTGCGGATATACCAATCACACCCTGTTGCCCGAAGCACTGGAAACATGGCCGCTGCCGCTTTTTCAGCGGGTGTTGCCGCGTCATCTGGAGATCATTTATGAAATCAACCATCGCTTTTTGCAGCAGGTGCGTGAGCGCTTCCCCGGTGACGATGCGCGCCTGGCGCGCATGTCGTTGATTGACGAGTCCGGCGAACGGTCGGTGCGCATGGCCAACCTGGCCAGCGTTGGCAGCCATGCCATCAACGGAGTGGCAGCCCTGCACACCGAGCTGGTCAAAAAGGATGTACTGCGCGACTTTTTCGAGATGATGCCGGAAAAGTTCAGTAACAAAACCAATGGAGTGACCCCGAGGCGCTTTATGGTCTTGAGTAATCCGGGTTTAACCGAACTCATCAAACGGACCGTCGGCGATGGCTGGGCATCCGACCTGACGACCCTGTGTAAGCTGGAGCCCCATGCAGACGATCCCGATTTTCAGGCCGAGTGGCAACGTATAAAGCAGGAAAACAAACATCGCCTGGCCGACCTGATTGAAACCCAGACCGGCATTCAGGTGGACCCGCAGTCAATGTTTGATATCCAGGTCAAGCGGATCCACGAATACAAGCGCCAGCATCTGATGGTGCTGTATATTATCTCACTGTACCAGCGCATCAAAGCCGATCCGGATCTCGAGATTGTCCCGCGGACCTTTATCTTCAGCGGCAAAGCCGCCCCGGGCTATGACCTGGCCAAACGGATCATCAAATTGATCCATGCCGTGGCCGCGGTAGTCAATACCGATCCGGACGTCAGAGACCGGCTCAAGATCGTGTTTATACCGGATCTGAGCGTAAAGATCGGCCAGTTGATTTATCCGGCGGCCGATCTTTCGGAACAAATTTCCATGGCTGGCAAGGAAGCCTCCGGCACCGGCAACATGAAATTCGCCCTTAATGGTGCCCTGACCATCGGGACGCTGGACGGCGCCAATGTTGAAATTCGGGAAGAAGTCGGCGCAGAAAATTTCTTCCTCTTCGGCCTGACCGCCCAGCAGGTCAAAGAACGCAAGGCGGCGGGCTACAATCCCTATGATCTTTACCAGTCAGAGGCCACTTTAAAAGCGGCCATAGATGCCGTTGCATCCGGACATTTTTCAAATGGAGATCCCGATATGTTCAAACCTATCGTGGATGCATTGCTGTATCACGATGAATATCTGGTGCTGGCCGATTTTGCCGATTATGTCGCCTGCCAGCAACAGGTGGACGAGGCCTACCGGAATGCGGCGCATTGGACGCGGATGTCGATTTTAAATGTCGCCCGTATGGGCAAATTTTCATCCGATCGCTCTATCAAAGAATACTGCGCCGAGATCTGGAAAGCAGAACCGTTACCGGTTCAATTGGAAAGTAAGTGAAGCCTCCCCGCGGCAAGCCGTGGGGCATTCTGGCGCAAGAGAGTAAAAATGCCAAAAAGCAAGAAGAAGCAAATGGTAAAACAAGGATAGGCACCTTAGATTCATTGCTTTTTCTTGGAAAATAGCAGATCCCTCAAATTGATGTTTTTCTCAATTGACGGTCGGCACATAGTGATTAGGTTAAACTATCTTCTTAAATTTAACTCGCGTTTTTTGCCAACCGGATTCAATTCCAAAACACAATTCTTATGAGAGGAGGACATCACGATGAAATCAAAGTTTATTTTTTACTGGGTTATGGCGCTATTTTTGATGCCCGGTTTCGCATTCGCAGGCGCGGTTTCGCAGCAAGACTTTCAGGTTGACACGACCGAGCAGCTTCTCAATCTATGTTCAGCAACCCCGGATGATCCTTTTTACACCCATGCCATGAACTTTTGCCATGGTTATTTGGTGGGGGCGTATGATTACTATGAGGCCGCGCATGCCATCGGGAAAGGACCCAAAATGGTCTGTTTTCCCGATCCGCCGCCGTCACGCAACGATGCCGTTAATATGTTCGTCGAATGGGCCAAGGCGCATCCGCAATACTGGCAAAAGAAGCCGGTTAATACCGAATTCAGGTTCCTGACAGAAAAGTACCCGTGTGAATGATACCGGCAAGCCGGAACAAGTTGCCACAAAGGCCCAAAGACACAACGCCAAATTTTCGTTTAAAATAAATCTTTGAGCCTTGGTGACTAGGTGGCAAAAATGAATATTCATCCTACGACTGATAATTTAATAATGAATATTGCAAATTGAATATTTTCGGATGTCGCTACGCTTCGCCTTCTAATTAATTGAACCACCGAAGGTGGACCTTAAATTTTCAATATTCAATCTAAAATATTCAATTGTTTGGGAAAGGAGTAAACCATGAAAAAATTATTGATTACACTTATTCTGGTCATCAGTCTGGGCCTGGTCATCAGCGGGTGCTCAGATACCGGAAAGCGGGTCGGTGGCGGCGCTGGCGTCGGCGCTGCAGCAGGCGGCATCATTGGCGCCGCTGCGGGCAACACTCCCATGGGATTGGCCATAGGGGCGGCCGCAGGGGCGACCGGTGGTTATCTGTATGACCGGCACAAAAAATCCAATGAGAAAGCCTACGAGGAAGGTTACGAGGCTGGCAAGAAGAGCAAATAGCCACCCGATTAATGATTGCGCTTTAATTCCAAAAAATCTAAGGACATAAAAATACTGACTGAGTGGGAATTCGTGCTCTCCGACGCTTTCAAAGCGTGACGGTGAAGTTCGACCCGCTCTTTTTTTTTCACTTCTCATGCCTATTTTGGTTGCCCATTTCTAACGCAAACAAACAGTTTTTATTTTGTTCCTGATATGTGCCACAAAAGGGTATAATATTCCGAAATAAGTGTTTTTTCAAGTGCTTGCGCATTTATATTTTATTTGACATGCGGTTCCAGATTATGATAGATGGCTCTTTCCGCAAATAATTAAAATGAGGAGGAGACGAATGGGCAAATTGTTTAGATCTCCGTGGCTCGAAGTGAACGTGATGCTGCTGGTGCTGATCATTTCCTACGTCGCGCTTGGCCTGATTACGGGTAATGCCGAGACACAACCCGGCGAAATGACAGGGGGAGCCATATGGGGATGGCTTTTTGGGTTCTTTTTTCTGAGTTTTGCTATCGCGCTGGTTGCTGTCATCGGCGGCATCGGTGGCGGTGTTTTATTTACGCCCTTCATGCTGGCTTTCACATCGGTGGACAGCCTTATTGTGCGAGCAACAGGGTTGATCGTGGCCATGTTCAGCGGCCTGGTCTCCACCGGCCCCTTTATGAAAGGGGGATTGGCAAATCTGAAAATTTGCATCTTTTGTGCGGCCGCATATGGAGTGGGCGCTTTCGGCGGCGCCCAGGGGGCCATCTATGTGGCCCAGCATCTGGGAGAAACCGGCGAAGGTCTGGTGCGTCTGGCCCTTGGGGTTATTCTGTGCTCGCTGGCGGTCTATTTTCTGGTGGGCGGCAAGAAGATCGAGTGGCCGGAGGTCAAAAAAGTGGACAACTTTACAAAATGGTTGAAGCTTTCCCAACCTTACCACGAGGTGTCCCTGAACAAGGTCATTGACTATCCGCTGACCAGAGCCGGTTGGGTGCTGGCCGCCATTATTGGCGTCGGTCTGCTTTCCGGATTTTTTGGTCTGGGGGCCGGCTGGGCCATCGTACCGGCCCAAAACGTCATTATGGCCGTCCCGCTTAAGGTGGCGGCTGCCAACAGCGGTGTTCTGCTCGGCATGGGCGACTGCATCGGCGTGTGGCCCTATCTGCTGATGGGCGCCATCATCCCGGTGTTTGCAGCACCCTGGCTGGTCGGGCAGGTCCTGGGCGGTTTGCTCGGCGCCCTGATCCTCATCCGGGTCAAGGCCGGTTTTGTCAGATTCCTGCTGATCGGGTTTATGTTTTTTGCATGCTTCGGGCTGCTGACCAAAGGTCTAAACATGCTGGGAGTAATTGGGGCGGTACCCAATTGGTTGAACGGCGTCGTATTCCTGGTGATCTTTGCAGGCGTCACCCGTTCCATTATTAAATTCACACGATCTGAATCTTAAAGGAGGTGATGATATGAGCGCTCCTGAAACCCCAAAAATGCCACGAGCACAAACCGTATACGGTGCCATCGTATATTGGATCACTATCCTTTCCTGTATCATCTGCATGGTCGGACCGGTTATATCCGTGGCCTCACCGGATAACAACGTTCTAAATCCATATAAGCTTTTCAGTGCCATCTTTCAGGGCAAAGATGCCAAAACCGTGTGGCAGGAAGTAGGGGGTGAATTCCCCGGAGGACATTTTTATCTCAAGTATTTCACCTATGGGGATGGGTTTACCCAGTTTGGTCTGGCGTTGGGCTGCAGCGTTGCGCTGTGGGCTCTGATTGCCGTGGCGTTTGCATATGCCTCTGACAAGATTTATCTTTATGTTGTCCTTGCGCTCTGGGTCGCCGCTCTCGTCGCCCTTTCCATGATTGGAATCGTCGGGACGCACTAGGGTTGAGGATATCAACGAATTAACTATTATTAACGAAAAAGCTCCTTTTATATTTCGGAGGATCTATAGATGACTGAATTAAAATGCGTATGCCCCTTGACCCGGGGTGAAAAAATTTTAGCAGCTGTTGACGGATCCGCTTTCAGTGACGCGGTGGTTGATCAGGCCATCAGCCTGGGAGGGATTTGTAGCAGTCAAATATTTGTGATCAGCGTCATCGATCTCTTTCCGGAACAGATGGCGGTGGCCCCGACCCTGGTTGAGAAAATGTCAGAAGAAGCCGGGCAGCATCTTGAACGGGCCAAGAAAAAGATCGACAAGGCTAATATTAAATGCGAGACCATCGTCCGCATGGGAGGCGCACCCCACGAGTTTATCGTTCAGGAAGCAAAGGATCGAAATATTGATCTTATCCTCATGGGAACCCACGGCCGCACCGGGCTCAAGCGTGTCCTGATGGGCAGTGTCGCCCAGAATGTGATTGCACATGCTCCCTGCCCCGTGATGGTGGTCCCAGCAACAGCAGAATAGCACCTGAATATATTCCAATTGATAACTATTAAAAAGCAATTGGGAGAGATCTATGGGTTGGTTTCGGGCTTATCTGCCTTAATAATTGCTGGGCCTAATTCTGATCGTAGAGTTCAAGACAAACGATTATAGGATTAAACCAAAACCTATCTTAAAAATAGTAGCTAACGTCCAAGGGCGCGACGCAAACCGATTCAAAAATGGAGCATACATGTTAGTATTCGAGGCTTTTGAATCGGTTTGCAACAAAGCCATTGGGCGTTAGATGCATTTTGAAGATAGGTTTTTTTAGCGTTTGTCGATGGGGATAAAAGCAATCTGGGTCGGACCGGTGTAGATCTGACGGGGACGGCCCAGCTTCCAGTTGGGATCATCCAGACTTTCCTTCCACTGGGCAATCCAGCCCGGCAATCTGCCAATGGCAAACATGACCGTAAACATGTTGGTGGGAATACCGATAGCCCGCAATACAATGCCGCTGTAAAAATCAACATTCGGATACAGATTGTGCTCGATGAAATAATCATCCTCTAGCGCCACCGCCTCAAGCTCCTTGGCAATATCCAGTAACGGATCGGAAATTTTCAGTTTGTCCAAAAGCGTATCACACATTTTTTTCATGATCCTGGCCCGCGGATCATAGGTTTTGTAAACCCGGTGCCCGAATCCCATCAACCGGAAGGGATCTTGCCGGTCTTTGGCCCTTTCAATCGCCCTTTTCATATTCTTATTTTCAGCAATGTCACTGAGCATTTCGATAACAGCCTGGTTGGCCCCGCCATGCAGAGGGCCCCACAGAGCGGCAATTCCCGCCGAAATGGCGGCATACAGGGTGACCCGGGCGCTTCCCACCAGCCGCACTGCCGATGTCGAGCAGTTTTGCTCATGGTCGGCGTGTAAAATCCAGAACACACGCAAGGCGTTGACCACATCGTTATCGATCTCATACGGTTTAACCGGTGAATCGAACATCATATTTAAAAAATTGGCACAATACGCCAGATCGGGGCGGGGATAAACGACTTTATGACCTCTTGAAATTTTATAGGACATCGCCGCCAGCGTCCGAATTTTGGAAAGCAGCCGCGTCACGGTCATGTTAATCTCTTCTTCCAGATTCTGAAGCTCCGGGTAAAAACTTCTCAAAGCATTGACCATTGATGAAAGAATCCCCATGGGATGGGAAGAACGCGGAAAACTTTCATAAAAGGCGCGCATATCCTCATGCACCAGCGAGTTGTCATTGAGCAAAACCGAAAAACGGATCAGCTCCTCACGATTGGGCAATCTGCCATTGATCAGTAAATAAACGGTCTCTTTGAATGTGGCCTTGGCGGCCAGCTCCTCAACCGGAATACCACGATATCGCAAAATACCCTTTTCCCCGTCCATGAAGGTGATGGAACTGTAGCAACTGCCGGTATTGGCATAGCCGGGGTCCAGCGTTATCAGTCCCGTGGCGGCCCGCAGCTTTGAAATATCGATAGCTTTTTCTCCCTCAGAGCCCTCGACAATCGGAAGTTCATATTCTTTTGAGCCGTAAACCAGTTTGATCATATCCGTCATTTCTCTTCCCTCTTAATTATCGGGTCAATATTGGAAGGTCCATATATATATACGAATAACCCTTTGAGGGCAACCCGCTAACCATCGAACAAGATTTTGCTTGACGAGTTTACTTGCTAAAAGAGATGTGGTAAGGATTTTAAACTGGAGTAATGGAGCAAAATCGATTGCGGCCTGCGACGAGCTCAGCCGAGTCGATTGCAGATTAAAAATTCAGAAGTGTATGCCGTTAAATCTGAAATCCGAAATCTACAATCCGAAATCTTATTGGAGGGGCCATGTCCTTCAAAGAAAATCTGTTAACCAAAATTAAGATCGACCGCCTGGCCAGCAAAGTGATGGCTTCCATCGGACCGGCGGAAAGCGGCAGCAAAGTGGACAAAGAGGCTATGCGTCATCTACTGGAAATGAGTCCCTACGTGCACCAGAAAGAGCGGGATCTGGACCTATTTGTCGAACCGACCACTGAGGAGCTAAAAAAAATACTGGTTCTGGACAACGAACTGCCGATTTACCGGACGACCATCGAGGATGTGGTCGTACGCAAAAGTCCATTGATCAAAGAAATGGTCAAGATTCGTAACATGATTAAAATCCTCAAAGATTCTGATGTCAAAATCAGCCGCAAGGACGAATCAGTGAAGGCCATTCAACAGGAATGTATCGACCAGCTCGATCTTTCTTTTAATGCATCCGATATCGAAGACATTGCTAAAGACGGAGAGGCATCGCTGGAAAGAGATTACCCGGATGGTGTGATTGAAAGCCTGGATCTGTTTGCCGAGCTGCTGGATTACAGTCCGGCGCCCAG
>JASFIV010000183.1:0-9464 GCA_050122475.1 Desulfobacterales bacterium
GAGCTGCGAAGAATTCTTTCGATTAAATTAACTCTGCGTTCTCTGCGTCTTGAGCGCAGCGGGCGGTAAACAAACGCTAAGGCATTGACGAGCTAAATGTCACTCCATATCATTATCGATGGATATAATCTTATCCGACAATCTGCATCTTTGAGCCGGCTGGACGAGCAGGACATCCTCCTGGGCCGTGAGGCACTGGTGGATAGGCTGGCGGCTTATCGCAAAATCAAGCATCATCCGATAACGGTGGTCTTTGATGGTCAGAACAGTCCGGCTTTTTCCCCGCAACGGCACCGGCAAAAAGGAATTTCGATCCGATTTTCAGCAAAAGGAACATCGGCCGATGAGGTAATCAAGCGCATGGCATCCCACGAACGCGAAAAAGCATTGGTCGTCAGCTCGGATCGCGACATTATCGATTATGCGGCCGCCTGCGGTGCGACCACTATCAGTGCACAGCAATTTGAAGCGAAAATCGAAATGGCGGGTCATTTCGACCGTCACGATGACGAAACTGACGATAGTAGCGGTTGGACGCCGACCACGAAAAAAAAAGGGCCCGCCCGCAGATTATCAAAAAAAAAGCGGCGCAATCACATCAGAATTAAAAAACTTTGACATGAAAATCGTTATCGCCAAAACATCCGGGTTTTGCATGGGCGTTCGCCGTGCGGTTGAAATGGTCCTCGATGCCCCCGATGAGCACCAGCATCCGATTTCAACCTACGGCCCCCTGATCCACAATCCCCAGGTTTTAGAAATCTTAGAAGAAAAAGGCATATCCGCCATTGATGAGCCCCCGCCCGAAGGTTCTGGAACAGTGCTCATCCGGGCTCATGGTGTGCCGCCCGAAACCAAGGACCGGCTCTCAGAAGTGGGCTTTAAAGTCATAGATGCGACCTGCCCACGGGTTATAAAGGTACAAACAATTATAAAAAAGCATGCCAAGAAGGGGTATGCGACCATCATCGTTGGTGATCAGAACCATCCGGAAGTTATCGGATTACGCGGCTATGGCGGTGATAAAAGTTATGTGGTCAAAAACGTAGCTGAGCTGGAAGCGCTTCCCGGATTTGAAAATGCCATCATCGTCGCCCAGACGACACTCAACACCCATTTATGGCAGGCGGTTAAAAACTGGGCGACCGGCAACCACCCGCATTATAAAGTATTTGAGACTATTTGCGACTCTACCGAGCGCCGCCAGGCAGAGGTTCAACGATTAGCTGAATCAGTGGATGCGGTTATTGTGGTCGGTGGACGCAACAGTGGAAATACAAAAAGACTGGTCGATAGGGCCCGCCAGACCGGCAAGCCCGCTTTTCATATTGAAAATGAGGATGATCTTGCCGATCTTGATCTTCAGGCGCTGACAGACACCAGCCAGATCGGTATCACCGCCGGCGCATCAACACCCAACTGGGTCATTAAAAAAATCTACCGGGCGCTTGAGGCAATGCTTTTCAAACGCAAGCAGGGCTGGCGGAGGCTGGCATTTGAGATTCAGCGCACCCTTCTGTTGACCAACGTATATGTCGCTATCGGTGCGGGTGCTTTATGCTACGCCTGCAATAAACTGCAGGGTATTTATCAGACATTTCCCTATATTTTAATATCCATGCTCTATGTTCAATCCATGCATATTCTCAATCGCCTGACCGATACCCGCGCCGATCGATACAATGATCCCAACAGGGCCAACTTTTACGACCGCTATAAATTGCCGTTGGCCATTTTGGCGGGGATCGCTGGTGGCGCCGGATTGATCATCGCCTTTAGTATCGGGATATTTCCATTCTTGGCTTTGCTGGTCATGAGCCTATTGGGGCTTTCTTACAATCTGAAAATTTTGCCGGTGTGGCTGACTGGCGCAAAGTATCAAAAATTAAGAGACATTCCCGGTTCAAAAACGCTTCTGATTGCGCTGGCCTGGGGCATTGTCACGGCCGTTCTGCCGCCCCTGTCCAAATTCGGCAGTCTTCATTGGATCAATGTGCTCGTGGCGCTGTGGGCCATCGGCATTGTTTTTGTGAGAACGGCTTTTTTTGACATACTGGATATGCAGGGGGATCGCCTGGTGGGCAAAGAGACCATACCGATCCTTCTGGGGGAGAAGCGCTCGATGCAGCTGCTCAAAATTATTTTGATCATTCTGACGGCGACATTGGCTGTTCTTAGCGCTTTACACCTGACATCAAGCCTGGGATTTGCCCTGTTGCTGTGCCCTGTTTTTATTGCGCTCATTATAGTGGCCTACGAGCGGGCCCAGATGTTTCCGGGAATTCGACTGGAATTTTTACTTGAAACCCAATTTTTACTGGCCGGTATGATTACGTTCGTTTGGGTTTTACTGAGGTGATCGCTAGTTGACCTTATAACCGAGGACGAGGACGACGACGGCTACGAGTACGATACCCGGCCTTGTTTCTCCTCTTCGCCCTCGTAGATGTCCTCGATATTTCTATTATTAAAATGACGGCTCGTTTACCGTTTCAGCAATGCGTTCAGAAAAAGGCGGCGATCAGCTGCAGCGGTTTATAAAGAGAAAAATCATCTCTTGGAGGAGGCTTTGCGCAGTTTGAAGGCCGGCTCATTTCCGGCCAAAAGTCGTTTGATATTCGCATGATGACGCCCAAATATGAGCAACGCAATCAAGGCGGCGGCAATCGTTATAACGAGTGAGCCGGTGGTCATCCAGATGCTCACCGGCAGGGCGGCCGCAGCACAGAGCGAGCCCACAGAAACCCGCCGGGAGACAAGCAGCATGACTGCAAATAGGCCAAAAGCCGCTGAAACAGCGGTCAGCGAGATCACCGCAAAACAACCCGCTGCGGTTGCTACCCCCTTGCCACCGTCACGAAATTTAAGGTACACAGGAAAAAAATGCCCCAAAAAGGCAGCCAGCGCAACGGCCGCCAGATATATGTCGCCGGAACCATCAGCAGCACCAAAAGCCCAACGTGCCAGAAAAACCGGTAAAGCGCCTTTGCAAACATCGCCGGCCAAGGTCAGTAATCCAGGCATGACACCGACTTCGCGCGTGACATTGGTCGCTCCGATGTTGCCACTGCCTTTCCGCCGAATATCGGTGCTCGCAAAAATGCGCGCCAGAATCATGCCCCAGGGGATAGAGCCCAGCAGATAGGCACATATGAGCAAACCGACAAACTTCATTATTATCATGTACACGCCTTTAATAATTTGATATTATTTAGATATTGAACGATTCAGGCAGTTGCCGGCGCTAATGCTTTGGCAACAATCGCCTGGTTAAGCGACGGCACAAACGGTTTAATGGCTTTTATTCCGAAACGTATATATCTTAACTGTCAAAAGCAAGCACCGTAACCCCGACGGCAAAGGAAACGACCCGGCACTTGATCATGGAACCCATTCGCATACCCATCGAAGATGTTTTAGATCTGCATACGTTTCGACCGCGGGATATACCCGATCTTTTAAACGAGTATTTTACAGAATGTATCAAAGAAGGGATTTTTTCCGTGCGCGTCATTCACGGCAAAGGCAAAGGTATTCAGAAAAAACAGGTACATCAGATCCTGGACAAACATCCGATAGTCCGTCGTTACAGTGATGCGCCCCCGGAGGCCGGAGGCTGGGGGGCGACACTGGTGGAGCTATACCGCAAAACATAAAAATATTCCAGCGACGGAATTTGAGTCAAAATGAATATCAGTTTTCAACGCAAAATAGATCGGTATATCGGCGCATTTATCTGCCGGATTTTTTCGCTTTTCTACCGCAAAAGCCGGGATGAGGATGATGGATTTCAGCCTAAAAGGTTTCTGGTCATTTTACTATCTGAGATGGGAAGCCTCGTTCTGGCCTATCCCATGTTCCAGCAAATAAAAGAGCGATACCCGGGGGCTGAGTTATACGGTCTTTTGTTCGATAAAAACAAAGAAATTCTGAAGCTGCTGGATGTGACCCCGGAGCAAAACATTTTGACCATCCGTGATACCAGTTTTGGCGCCTTTGCCATTGATTGCCTGCACGCGTTGAATCAAATTCGCAAACTCAAAATGGATGTCGTAATCGATTGTGAGCTGTTTGCCAGAATCAGCAGCATCCTATCATTCTTAAGCGGGGCCAGAATTCGCGTCGGCTTCCATCCGCATACGCAGGAAGGACTGTATCGCGGCACCTTTATCAATCGCCCCGTGTTATTCAACCCCTATCATCATATCTCGCGCCAGTTTCTCAATCTGGTCTCAGCCATTGACTCGGTCAGCACACCAATGGTCAAGCAGACAGTGCAGCACAACAATTTGAAAGCACCGGCGATCGAATTTGCACAACCTGAAATTGAAGCCATGCAGACCCGACTGCGAACCGATTTTCAGGCCATAGACGGCAAAGAATTGATTCTTATCTATCCCGGTGGTGGTATATTGCCCATCAGGGCCTGGCCGCGCCATTATTACAGCCAGGTAGCCGGCGAACTAATAAAAAAGGGATATGCCGTTGGCATCGTCGGTCTGGAGACAGACAGAGAGCTGGCAGCTGCTATTCTATCAGATTGCAACCATCCGGCTTGCATTGATTTGACCGGATACACCCGCACCGTTCGAGAATTGATGCTTATCTTCCAGTTTGCCAAGCTGTTGATTACCAACGATGGCGGCCCGGGTCAATTTGCTGCCCTGACACCCGTTCCGACCATTATATTTTACGGACCCGAAACCCCGGATCTTTACGGCCCGTTTGACGACAAAGCGATCTTATATTACAATCCCCTGCCCTGCTCGCCGTGCCTTACCGCTTATAACCATCGCAACTCTCCCTGTGATGGCGACAATTTGTGTTTAAAGCAAATACCACCGCAGCAGGTGCTAAAGAATGCTTTGCAAATATTGGAAGGCGGCCGGTCCGCTGGAGGTTAGAATAACCAGGAGATAATTGCCATGTCGATATCCGCTTTGATCGGAATCAGTTTGTTGATACTATCCATATCTTTGTTCGTATACCAGGCCATGATGGCATTCATGGATATGGGCGTATCCGATGAATTTAATTATGAAAACGTCACCCTTGCCGATCTTGTCGATGTGTCAACTATAGAATGGGTAGAAGGCATCTCTTCGATCTACGTTCAAACCGTTGCAGAAACCCTGATAGAAATGCCATTAGCAATCTTATTGTTCGCCGGAGCGATTGTCTTTTTCTTTTTTCACGCATTCACTAACGAAAGGCGAGTCCGCAAAAACTGAGTGAAATCCGTTAAAGGGTGATTTGAAGCAATCAGGGCATTCGAGCTGCCCGCGTAATGATGACCGGTTCAGCCGGAACATCCCGAAAACGGCCGCGCGTAACGGTCTTTACTTTAGAAATATCATCCACTGCCCCCATACCTTCAACCACACGTCCGAAGACCGCATATCCCCAGCCCTGTGGGGTTTTGCCTTTGTGATTCAAGAAGTCATTATCTTTTGTGTTAATAAAAAATTGAGCGCTGGCACTGTGCGGATCCGGCGTGCGCGCCATCGCAATGGTACCACGCTGGTTGGATAATCCATTGTCGGCTTCATTGCGAATTGGGGCGCGCGTCTGTTTTTTCTGCATGTCAGCCGTAAAACCGCCTCCTTGAATCATGAAATTGGGGATTACGCGATGAAAAATGGTGTTGTTGTAATATTCCCCGTCTACATACGCTAAAAAATTTTTAACGGTCAGCGGCGCCTTATCAGCATACAGCTCGAGCACTATTTTGCCTTTGGATGTTTCCAGAATCACTTTAGGGTTATCGCCGGCAGCCGCCGAGAAGGCGACGGCCAAAACAATCAGACCAACAATCAATAAGCGCTTCATGACACCTCCTGAAAATTAAATAAGTTTAATCCGGTGGACCGCATAAATTAACACATAGCATATACCTTCAAATCATTTCCTTCAAATCATTTTGCTCCTTCAAATCAATTGACCACCATCTGGGGCAGACCGACTAAATCCGTTAAACCAGTAATAGGTCTCCGTAAAGCGGTATTTCAGCCGCAAAAATGGAACGAAGTCACTTTTTACCAGCAGGCTGGGATGCCAGGAGGCCGGAAAGCTCGCGATCTTTTGAGTATCCATGCCTCAGAGCTTTCCAGCTTACCAGCTTTATTGCCTCCCAGCTTTCCAACTTTTGATCAAACTAAGCGTCAACCGGCAAACCGGCAACGGGCTCAACCCACATACACAAAATGCCTTGTGTCGATGGTTGCTAGGCAAATTTTGCACGCTAATTTCATCTTAAAGAATCTTAATATATTGAAATTAATATAAAATTAATTTGGCATAGTAACTGCAAATTACAAATCGGATAGCCGTTTCGAACCCCTCAGGAGGAATATGCCGTGCTCAGGAAATTGTTGCTGCCCGTTGGTCTGTTATTTTTTATCATTTTGTCTGAAAGTGTCATAGACGGCACCTCTATCATCATGAATCTCAAAAGCGTTGTGCTGGTGACAGTCGGCACACTTTTAAGCGCATTGATCGCCTTTCCCTTGAAAACTTTCAGAGACCTCTGCAAAAGTCTCGCGCTAACTTTCAGGCAACAGGAAACCGATAGCGAGTTGCTGGTCAAAGAACTGGAAATGCTGGCGCTCATCTGGCGCCGTTCGGGTATTGTGGCGCTTGAAAAAGCCCGCAAAGGGGTTGAAAACGTTTTTCTGCAAAAAGGAATCGAACTGGTAGTTGACGGGTACGATCGCTATGACATCCGCAATATCATGGAAAAGGATTATGAGCTTTACTTTTCCCGCAGAGAGTCGCAGGTCAATATTTTGAATACCCTCGCCAAACTGGCCCCGGTTTTCGGATTTGTGGGCACCATCCTGGGTTTGATCAATGTGCTCAACAGTATGGAAGATCCGGCCATGATCGGCAAAGGCATGGCGCTGGCGTTATTGACCACGTTGTACGGTATATTGCTGGCCAATTTTTTGTTCTTTCCGCTTTCAAAAAAACTATCTGAATACACCAAAGCCGAAGCAACGGTTTTAAACATTATACTGGAGGGGATACTGGATATCGCCGATCAGAAAACGTCCAAGTCCATTTCCCACCGGCTGAATTCTTATCTCGACGTCAATCAACTCAGCCGCATGCACAAGCCGATAAAAGAAAAACCGCAGGTGCGACCGACACCCCAGATACAGGTGCAGTGATACTGGCCGATGCGAGGAAAAGACATGGCAGAATCGAAAGAAAGCACACTTAAACGTCGGCTTGAGTTTTCCGAACAAAAAAGGGGGCTGTTACAGAAACGGCTAACGTCCTCCAGCGTCGAGGAAGATACGACCCTATGGAGCTTTGTCGATCTCATCACCCTGCTGTTGATTCTGTTTATTCTATTCTATTCGCATGCCATCACCCGTAAAGCGACCGCTCAAAAAGACTCAGGCAAACCGTCGCAGGCAGTTCAGAGCCAAAAACAAAATGCGTCTTTAGAACAATTGCGCCGGCAGGTGATACAGACCGTCCGCTCAAAAGACAAAAATGCGTTTGCCGTGCGCTGGGATCAAAAGCGGTTGGTGCTGGTGCTGGGTGAGAAAATTGCCTTTAATGTGGGCGATGCCAAACTCCTGCCGGATTTTCAGCCCACATTAAAACGGATTGCCGGATTCATTTCATCTCAAAAAGGGTACAGGGTCGCTGTGGCCGGTCACACCGACGATGCGCCTATTAAAACCGAGCGGTTTCCCACCAACTGGGAGCTGTCGGCCATCCGGGCCGTCAACGTCGCCAAGTTTTTAATCGGGCACGGCATCAGTCCGCAGCGTGTTTCCATAGAGGGCTATTCAGCCTATCGCCCCCTGCGACCCAACCGCAACGCTCAGAGCCGACAGGCCAATCGGCGGGTCGAAATAACCCTGATCAAAGATGGAAGTGAGACAAGCGGACCGGATCCATATCCCTTTTTGGATTTTTAGGTAAAATATCAACATGATTGTCATGCCGGCAGTAACAGGCGCCCATGGTAATATTCGGCCGTTAAGGCCGTGCATCCAACAAAATCCGACTAAAAAATATGCGCCAGCGGTGTACCGCTGGCGCTTTTAGCTTCTGGTGGCCGAGATCACAATCTTAACCGCCTGAGACGATTGGCGCTGCACGGCTATCGTATATTCTACACACTCAAATATTGCTCAAGTTTTTACAATAATTGTCGATAGTTCAGGTAGGGGCGACCCGTAGTTTAATTGAACAAACTGCATTTGGGAGGTGCAGCCAATGTCGGAATTTTTAAATACCATTTGGACCCAGGTGGTTTCGAATACATGGGTATACGTTTATTCTGTTTTTGCCTGTATTATGATTCGATGGGCCTGGTATCTGAGAGACCAGAGCAAGGCCTTACCCGAGACGGGTTTTTTCGATGATGAGTATCCTTTTGGCCCTGAAATCGTCGAGGAAGCTTTGCCGGATCAACCGTCACACAACTTCGAAAAAGCCGAAGATCAAGGTGAAGGCAATCCTTCTGCATCCGTATAGATCGCTAAAGAGCGATTAGGTGCTGGTTCAAATTTGCTTTTTGCCTGTCATTTCAATTTAGCGTTATTGGAATGATAGCCGGACATCAGCTATATTTCTATATTTCTATAGATATAGCGAGCTTAACGTCTATTTTCAGGATAGGCGCTCATTTCAGGAGTCAACATTGAACGTTTAAGACCACGCATTCAAACAACCGAAGACCCAAAAAGCTTCAGCGCCAAGGCGCTGAAGCTTTTTAATTATGGTGCCGAGGGACAGAATCGAACTGCCGACACGGGGATTTTCAGACCAAATTTTTGAAAATTCAAAAAGGTAGTAATTACAAGCAGTTGATTCTATTTGAATTTTTCAGGCTATTTTTGGTTTCGTTTGGAACTGTTTGGATATATTTGACCTTGAAGGGCATAATTTGGGCACAGTCGGTCACAATTACGGATTAGATTCTTTCTTAATGATCCGGTACGTTTCTTCGTAGATAGTTTTCCGTGGTCCAACAGCTATAACGTCGATAATTTTTTTTGAGGAAATACGATAAATTATCCTAAATCTGCTGATTCGGTAACTCTTTAATCCTTCCAGCTCATCCTTAAGAGATTTACCAGATTCAGGTTCAGTCACAATGTGTTGTAAACCAGCTCTGATTTTTCTTTTTAACTGTGGATGACAACCTCTGATAAAACCAACGATATCGACAGGCACCCTGAGCTTTAGTTGAGGACGGACTGTTGCAGCCATATTCTACTCGAAGAGCTCCTCTAAAGTATATACCTTAGATTTTTTCTTCAAAGCTGAAAGGCCCTTTTTTATCTCAGCCATCAAATCCCCATCTGATTTTATCGCAATGGTTTCCCTCCAGCCCTCAAATTCATCAGGGCTCACTAAAACTGCCGCCGGCCTTCCATTTTTGGTGATGACAACCTCTGTGTCGGTTGAATGAACTTTTTCTATTAGTTCACTCAGTTTCA
>JASFIV010000184.1:0-9401 GCA_050122475.1 Desulfobacterales bacterium
GGAACTGAGCGGGTTGTCGTCAGCCAGTTGCATCGGTCTTCTGGAGTCTTCTTTGACCATGACAAGGGAAAAAGCCATTCCAGCGGGAAAATCATCTACAGCTCTCGAATCATACCGGTTCGCGGTTCCTGGATTGATATGGAAGTCGATCCTAAGGACATTGTCCATATTCGTATCGATCGCCGGCGTAAGTTTCCTGTTACCTTGTTGTTTAAGGCGTTTGGCTACACGACAGAGGATCTACTGAGCTACTTTTACGAAACCGAAAAGATCATCGTAAAGGGCAAACGCTATTACAAAGAGTTTAATGAAGCGTTTCTCAGGGGTAAACGGGCGAGCAAGGATGTGCGTGATCCCAAAAGCGGAGAAGTCATCGTACGCAAAGGCCGTGTTTTTACCATCAAAGCCATCAAACGTCTCAATTCCTTGCGCACTAAATTAATTCCGATCAATGTGGAAGAGATCATTGATCGTGCTTTTGCCAGCACCATTGTTGATGAAAAGGACGGGGAACCGATTGTCAAAGTCACTGAGTTGATCGAAGAAGAGACATTGACCAAGCTCAGTGACAGCGGCATTACCGAATTTGATCTGTTGTATGTCGATGCTGCGATCAACAGTGACTCTATTCGCAAAACGCTTTTGCTGGACAAGGTTGAAACCAAAGAAGAAGCCCTGATTGAAATCTATCGACGGCTAAGGCCGGGAAATCCGGCAACTCCGGAAGTCGCCCAGGATTTTATCGATAATTTATTCTTTAGATCGACCTATTATGACCTTTCCGGCGTCGGACGGCTAAAAATTAACCAGCGCTTGGGGATCGGCAGTGAAATCAATTTAAATATTTTGCGCAAAGAAGATATTTTACTGACGGCTAAGGCCTTGATCCAGCTGCGGGATACGCAGGGTGTGGTTGATGATATCGACCACCTGGGCAACCGCCGGGTTCGTGCCGTGGGCGAGTTGCTCGAAAATCAATATCGTATCGGGCTCGTACGGATGGAGCGCGCCATAAAAGAGCGCATGAGTCTTCAGGAGGTCGATGCACTTATGCCCCACGACCTGGTAAACCCCAAGCCGGTATCGGCAGTAGTCAAGGAATTTTTTGGCACCAGTCAGCTATCTCAATTTATGGATCAGACCAATCCGCTTTCTGAGACAACGCACAAACGGCGGCTGAGTGCATTGGGACCCGGTGGTCTTACGCGCGAGCGGGCGGGTTTTGAAGTGCGCGACGTTCACCCCTCACATTATGGGCGCATTTGCCCCATCGAGACTCCAGAAGGGCCCAACATCGGACTGATTGTTTCTTTGAGCACCTATGCGCGTGTCAATCGATATGGCTTCATTGAAACACCTTACCGGATCGTTGACAGCGCCAAGGTTACCGAAGAAGTAAAATTTCTTGATGCTTTTGAGGAAAAAGATCATCCCATCGCTCAGGCCAACGCGCCCATCGACAAAAAGGGTGCTTATGTCAACCCGCTGGTCACTTCACGGGTTGCCGGCGAATTTATGATGATTGAAAAACAAAAAATAGATCTGATGGATATTTCTCCCAATCAGCTGGTGAGCGTTTCAGCCTCATTGATTCCATTTCTGGAAAATGATGATGCCAACCGGGCGCTAATGGGTTCCAACATGCAACGCCAAGCAGTGCCGCTGCTAATCAACTCCGCTCCTTTAGTCGGGACCGGCATTGAAGGCGTAGTGGCCCGGGATTCCGGTGTTGCGGTAGTTGCTAAACGGGATGCCGAAGTAGTCCACGTTGATGCTTCTCGGATCGTTTTAAAACACCATCCGATGGATACGCCCTCTGAAAAAGACGTCACCATTTATAATCTCTCAAAGTTCATTCGATCCAATCAGAACACTTGCTTTAACCACCGTCCCATAGTGCGCAAAGGCGAGTTTGTCCGGTCCGGCCAAATTATTGCCGACGGCCCGGCAACCGATCAGGGCGAGCTGGCACTGGGGAAAAATGTCACCGTGGCCTTTATGCCCTGGGGGGGTTACAATTTTGAGGATTCAATTCTAGTGAGCGAGAGGCTGGTGCGCGACGGTGTCTACACCTCGGTTCATATAGAGGAATTTGAAGTCGTTGCCAGAGACACCAAACTGGGCAAAGAAGAGATTACGCGTGACATTCCCAATGTGGGTGAAGAGGCCCTAAAAAATCTAGATGACAGCGGTATCATTCATCTGGGCGCCGAGGTGCAACAGGGTGACATTCTTGTGGGGAAAATTACGCCCAAAGGAGAAACGCAGCTTTCGCCGGAAGAAAAACTGCTGCGTGCCATTTTTGGAGAAAAAGCCGGTGATGTCAAAGATACGTCTTTGCGGGTGCCACCGGGTGTTCAAGGAATCGTTATTGACGCTAAAGTATTTTCGAGACGGGGGATTGATAAAGACGACCGCACACGGCTGATCGAAGATGAGGAGATTTCGTCTCTTGAAAAAGATCGTGACGATGAGCTGGCGGTGATCGAAGAAGTTGTACGAACGCAGCTGGCCGATTTGCTAATCGGAAAAAAGGCAATGGCCGCGTTGAAAAAGGGCAAGAAAGTCTACATCGAAAACGGTGCCAAGATCTCTACTGATATGTTGGCTCAGATTCCGTTGGCCCAGCTGGAAGGACTTGTTCTCAAAGATCCCAAAGTCAGTCAGCAAGTTCATGAAATCCTGGAGCGCTATCGGGATCAACGCGAACTCTGTCGTTTAGCTTTCGAGCAACAGGTCAGTCGATATGAGAAAGGAGATGATCTTCCACCGGGTGTGATTAAGATGGTTAAAGTATATGTGGCCATGAAACGCAAATTGTCGGTGGGAGACAAGATGGCCGGTCGTCACGGTAACAAGGGTGTCGTCTCCCGGATTTTGCCAATTGAGGATCTGCCCTATTTCGAGGACGGCGCACCAGTTGACATGGTGCTCAATCCGCTGGGCGTCCCCTCGCGAATGAATGTCGGCCAGATATTGGAAATCCATCTGGGCCTGGCTGCCAAAGGTCTTGGCGATCAATTGAATGCACTTGTCCAGGAACAAAAATACAAAGCGTTGCGCGACAAAATGAAGAAAATTTTTACAGTTCCTGCGCATCGAAAACAAATTGATAGTTTGGACGAAAAACAGCTGCTCGATTTTGCAGATTTTTATCATGAGGGCGTCCACATGGCCACACCGGTTTTTGATGGTGCCAAGGAAGATGAAATAAAAGCATTGTTGAAAGAGGCCGGACTGGATGAAAGCGGTCAGGCAATTCTTTACGACGGGCGCAGCGGTGAGCCATTTGATGATAAGGTCACCGTGGGGACCATGTATGTAATGAAGTTGCATCACCTTGTCGACGATAAAATTCATGCCCGTTCAATTGGCCCATATTCTCTGGTGACCCAACAACCGCTGGGCGGAAAAGCCCAGTTCGGCGGTCAACGTCTGGGAGAAATGGAAGTCTGGGCAATGGAAGCTTACGGTGCGGCTTATGCGCTGCAGGAATTCTTGACCGTAAAGTCCGACGACATGGCCGGTCGAACGCGCATGTATGAGAAAATCGTCAAAGGTCAAAATGTTCTGGAACCTGGGATTCCTGAATCTTTCCGGGTTATGACCAAGGAATTACAGGCCCTGGGGCTGGATATTGCGCTTCTGGAAGAAAGCGAGCTGGAAGCTAAAAGCTAATTATAGCATTGAACATATTGGCGGGGTAGATTTTCAACTCAACCAAAAAATTATAGGAAATCACAATGGAAACTCTTTATGATTTTTTTGCCAAACCGACTGATCCACGAAAGTACTTCGGTATTCGAATTGCGCTGGCTTCGCCGGAACAAATCAGGAAATGGTCGCATGGTGAGATCAAAAAGCCGGAAACCATCAATTACCGCACCTTTAAGCCCGAGCGCGATGGGCTGTTTTGTGCCAAAATTTTTGGACCGACCAAGGATTATGAGTGCAATTGTGGTAAATACAAGCGTATGAAGCACCGGGGTGTTATTTGCGAAAAGTGTGGCGTCGAAGTCATTCAATCCAAAGTACGACGCGAGCGCATGGCGCATATCGAGTTGGCCACACCGGTCTCACATATCTGGTTTTTAAAGAGTCTGCCCAGTAAAATCGGCAACCTGCTGGATCTGACCTTAAAGAACATGGAGAAGGTTCTCTATTTCGATAGTTACATCGTGCTGGACCCCAAAAATACGCCCCTGACCAAAGGACAGTTGCTTTCAGATGAAAAATACATGGAAGCTTTGGAAGAATATGGTCCCAAGTTCGAGGCCGGCATTGGAGCCGAAGCAGTTCAGACGCTGCTGCAAAACATTAATCTGGAGGAGTTATACACTGAGCTAAAAGCCGATATCAAAGCGACAGGGTCTGTTGCCAAACGACAGAAACTATCCAAACGGCTGAAGATTGTTGATGCCTTTCGCAAATCCGGTGTTGATCCGATCTGGATGATTATGGATGTCATCCCAGTTCTTCCTCCCGATCTGCGACCGCTGGTGCCATTAGAGGGTGGCCGTTTTGCGACGTCCGACCTCAATGATCTGTATCGTCGTGTGATCAACCGCAACAACCGCTTAAAGCGCTTGATCGATCTGAAAGCCCCGGAAATTATTGTGCGCAATGAAAAGCGGATGCTTCAGGAATCCGTTGATGTCTTATTTGACAACGGGCGGCATGGCCGGGTGATCACCGGGACCAACAAGCGACCCTTAAAATCACTAAGCGACACACTAAAAGGCAAGCAGGGCCGATTTCGACAAAATCTGCTGGGTAAACGCGTCGATTATTCCGGTCGTACCGTTATCACCGTCGGACCGGATTTAAGATTGCACCAGTGCGGGTTGCCCAAAAAGATGGCGCTCGAGCTCTTTAAACCATTTGTTTATTTTCGACTGGAACAGAAAGGCTTCGTTTCCACTGTTAAAAGTGCCAAGAAAATGGTGGAACGCGAAATACCGGAAGTCTGGGACACACTGGATGAGGTAGTCAAGGAATACCCGGTATTGCTGAACCGCGCGCCCACCCTGCACCGGCTTGGTATTCAAGCCTTTGAGCCCATTTTAATAGAAGGAAAAGCAATTCAGCTGCATCCGCTGGTGTGTACAGCCTTCAACGCAGACTTTGACGGTGATCAAATGGCCGTGCATGTTCCACTTTCAGTTGAATCCCAGATCGAGGCCCGGGTTTTGATGCTTTCGAGTAACAATATCCTATCACCGGCCAACGGAAGCCCGATTATTGTGCCAAGCCAGGATATTGTGCTGGGCACTTATTATATGACCCGGGGTGTCGACAACCGCAAAGGTGAAGGTAAAATTTTCGCAAACGTCGACGAGGTTCAGACAGCATTCGATGCCAAAGAAGTTGATTTGCATGCCAAAATCACGGTTCGGATGCATGAGCAACGTTATGAAACAACTGTTGGAAGGGTGCTTTTATGGGAGATTATTCCCCAGGTGGATATTTTGGAGTTAGCCCACATCCAGGTCGAAACCGAAGAAGAGGCTGCCGAGGTTGTAGAGCAGATCAATGCCGGCCGAAAGTTCACCAATCTCGTCAAAAAATATTCACAGAGCCCGGATGCGAAGAATCAAGGGTTGATCGGAAAGCTCAGCTTTAATGAGTTTCGCAGTGTATTTGCATGCCGCGAAGCCGATATTGAAGCCTTATTTTCACTCAAGGCTGGCAGCGCCAGTGATATCATCTATGCCGATAATGCCTATCATATTTTCGATATCATTTCCAAGGAACCGGCCATCCCCTTTGACATTGTCAATGAGGTAATGGACAAAAAGATGCTGCGCCAGCTGGTGGATTATGTCTACCGGCATCTGGGGCCCAAAGCCACTGTTATTCTTTCGGATCGGCTCAAAGATGTCGGTTACAAATATTCCACCCAGGGCGGACTGTCCATTGCGATTGACGATATGATCATACCGTCGGCCAAATGGGATATCTTAAAGAAGGCTGAGGGCCAAGTTGCAGAGATCGGACGCCAGTATACGGAGGGCCTTATCACTCAAGGAGAGAAATATAACAAAGTCGTCGATATCTGGGCCAAAGCAACCGATGATGTCGCCAATGAGATGATGGAAGCCATGAAATTGGAGCCTGTTGCTGTTAAAGCCAGCAAGTCGGCAGCGTCTAAGAAAAAGAAGCAGGAATATGCTGAAAGTTTTAATCCGATTTTTATGATGGCAGACTCAGGCGCGCGGGGGAGCAAAGATCAGATGCGACAGCTTGCCGGGATGCGAGGGCTGATGGCCAAACCGTCCGGTGAAATTATTGAAACACCCATTAGTGCCAATTTTCGAGAGGGGCTGTCTGTGCTGCAATACTTTATTTCAACTCACGGCGCCCGCAAAGGCCTGGCCGATACAGCCCTGAAAACAGCCAATTCCGGTTATCTGACCCGGCGCCTTGCTGATGTTGCTCAGGATTGTGTGGTCACCGAATACGATTGTGGCACCACCCTGGGGGTTGAGGTCGAACCGTTAATGGAAGGTGGTGAGATCATTCAACGTCTGGGCGAACGCATTTTAGGGCGGACGTTACTGGAAGATATTCATGATCCTTACACCGATGATATTGTGGCCAAAAATGGTGATGATATTGATGAAGCCGCAGTCCAGAAAATTGAAGAAACCGGTATTACCAATATCAAGATACGGTCGGTTCTGACCTGTAAAGCAAAAAGAGGTGTTTGCAGTAAATGCTATGGACGAGATCTGGCGCATGGCCGGCCTGTTGAAATTGGTCAGGCCGTTGGGATCCTGGCGGCACAATCCATTGGAGAACCAGGCACCCAGCTGACCATGCGTACGTTTCATATCGGCGGTACAGCCAGCCGGCGCGTGGAGCAAGCGGACATAAGGGCACGCACGGATGGCACCATTAAGTATGTCGATCTAAATGTTGCCAACAATTCCGAAGGCCAGCTGGTGGTTATGAACCGACGCGGCGGCAAGTTCACCATTATCAGCAAAACAGGGCGCGAACTTGAAACCTTTCCGGTCATTTATGGGGCGCACATAAAGGTCAAAGACGGCGGTAAAGTCAAAGCCGGTGATCTGCTGGCAACCTGGGATCCATTTACCACGCCGATCATCTCCGAGGTTGACGGCACCGTAAAGTTTGGTGACATTATCGCCGGTCAGACCATGCAGGAAAAAGTGGACCCGATAACCGGGAAATCGAGTAAGACTATTATCGAATCCAGAAGCGGTGACGAGCGACCGCGGATATCGATTAAAGATAAAGACAACAAGACTGCCAAGCTTCCCGGATCATCGGCAATGGCCCGCTATATTTTACCGGTCAACGCCATATTGCTGGTCGAGGAGGCCGATGCGGTTAAAGCCGGCGATGTGGTTGCTAAATTGCCCAGAGCGACAACCAAAACCAAAGATATCACCGGCGGCTTGCCCCGGGTGGCAGAGCTTTTTGAGGTCCGCAAACCGAAAGAAGTAGCGGTACTGAGCGAAATTGATGGTTATGTGTCGATCGCCAAAAGCACCAAAAAAGGCAAACAGAAGGTCACCATCTCACCAGTGGATGTCGGCGATAAAAAAGAATACCTGATTCCGCGGGGTAAACACATTAATGTGTATGAAGGCGACTATATACGCGCCGGTGAACCGCTAATCGGCGGCTCAGCTGTTCCGCAGGACATTTTGAGCATTAAGGGCGAAGTGGCACTTGCGCGCTATCTGGTTGACGAAGTTCAGGAAGTTTACCGTCTGCAAGGTGTGCGCATTAATGATAAGCACATCGAGGTCATCGTCCGGCAGATGATGCGGCGAGTGAAGATATTGAACGTGGGGGATACCGACTTTATTAACGAGGAACAGGTGGATCGCATCAAATTTGAACAGGCCAATAAAGCGGTGATTGAAAAAGGCGGCAAACCGGCTACAGCCGAACCGCTGATTCTGGGAATCACCAAAGCCTCGTTAAGCACCGACAGTTTCATTTCAGCCGCTTCATTCCAGGAAACAACTAAAGTTCTAACAGATGCAAGTGTCGCCGGTTCGGTGGATAGTTTAAGAGGTCTGAAAGAAAACGTTATTATGGGTCGTCTGATTCCGGCCGGTACAGGACTGAAAGATTACGGTGACGTTTCAGTTGAAATGACAGAGTAAAATGGAGGGTTTTTTAAGCGATTTTTGAAACAAAATGCTTGACAATCGGCTGTTTACTGTATAAGTACGGACATTTTACCAGATTCGTAAATTTATAAGAAAAAAGGATAACCACGAGCTCATGCCAACGATCAACCAATTGGTTCGCAAAGGCCGAAAGACGGTCAAACAGAAAGTAACCACGCCAGCGCTCAAAGGCGCGCCTCAAAAGCGCGGCGTGTGCACGCGGGTATACACCTCGACCCCCAAAAAGCCCAATTCGGCATTGCGCAAAGTAGCGCGGGTAAGATTGACGACCGGTGTTGAGGTCACCGCCTATATTCCCGGTATCGGACATAATCTGCAGGAGCACTCGGTGGTTTTAGTGCGGGGCGGGCGCGTCAAAGATCTACCCGGTGTTCGTTATCATATTGTTCGTGGTACACTGGACACCCTTGGTGTCGAAGATCGTAAACAGGGGCGTTCTAAGTACGGCGCCAAAAAGCCCAAATAATGAAAGTTATTGGTTAAATAAGGATAACACCATTTGCCGAATAACCAATAACTAATAACGACACTCAGGAGAGTGAGTATATGCCCAGACGGAGAGAAATTCCGGAACGCGATACGGCCTCGGATTCCAAATATAACAGTGTATTGGTTGCCAAGTTTGTCAATTGTATTATGCGTGATGGGAAAAAGAGCGTGGCAGAGTCAACCCTGTATGATGCGCTGGATGTCATCGGTAAAAAGACCAACGAACCTCCGCTGAAGATGTTTGAACAAGCTGTGGATAATGTGCGACCGTTGATTGAAGTTAAGTCGCGGCGCGTGGGAGGTTCAACGTATCAGGTTCCAACCGAAATACGCCCCTCCCGCAGAACCGCTTTAGGCATTCGATGGATAATTACTTACGCTCGCCAGCGTCCGGAGAAAGGCATGGCTAATAAGCTGGCCGCAGAGTTACTGGATGCAGCCAACAAAAGAGGCGCTTCCGTCAAGAAAAAAGAAGATACCCATAAAATGGCTGAAGCCAATAAGGCTTTTGCCCATTTCCGCTGGTAGGCAAAAACCCAACTCACCATGGGCCGGTTGCATAGCTTTGAACCGATTGGACAGCATGCTATGCATACTGCCCGTTCATGTTTAATTGGGAGGATGAGAAGATGTCGAAGGAGAAGTTTGAGCGAACCAAGCCGCATGTAAATGTAGGCACCATAGGGCACATAGATCATGGTAAGACGACCCTGACGGCGGCGATCACCAAGCATTTAGGCA
>JASFIV010000185.1:0-9338 GCA_050122475.1 Desulfobacterales bacterium
ATCAAACTAAAGCAAAATTGCGAAAGTATTCGGAGGGGTTGTGGTGAAACGCAGAGAGGAGCGAATGCTCCTCTCTATTTGAAAATCGTTGGCTATTTTTCCTTCTTGATTTGGGCAATGTGTTCTTTAACGGCCTTGGCTTCTTCCTGCAGATCCGTCAGATGCCTTTCCAAGGCTTCAATCCGTTGTTTTTTTGTCATAAATCGGGGCCGCGCATACGGGGGCTCGTCGCATCCACAATCACACACCATTTGCGGGCCCCATCTCTGAAATCCATGATGACGGGTTGCATGACAACACATAGTATCACCTCCTTTCATTTATTATTTTCGAATATTCGCATATACTTATATTTTGAGGTAAAAAAAATGCCCTCAACCACCCAAAAAATCTTCGCCCAGCGTGTCCCGCAGTGCATGTCGGTATTTATCAAAGCCTTCCGGATCAAGCGAATAGTGCATAAACGTTCCGCGTCGGGCACCGCGAACCAACCCCGCCTGTCTTAAAATGCGCAGATGCTGCGAAACGGCCGATTGGGAGACCCCTAGCTGGTGCGCCAGCGCATTGACGCATAAGGGTCCGCCCTGGCACACCCCCGGCTTGCAATCGTTTAGCAGCTTCACCAATCGTAGGCGCGTCGGATCAGACAGGGCTTTGAATATCTCAACCAGTTTTTCGACGTTATCCATAACAGTATATTAGTATATGCTAATAAATTAAATATATGCTGTCTTCTTGATCATGTCAAGGGGAAATCGTCTGGTATTTGAACAGAACTAAGACTGTATCTTTTTGGACAGGATGTGCGTGGCGCTGCCCAGGTAAAGCTCGGCGGCTTCACCCTCGGTTTCTGAAAGGGTTGGATGCGGGTGAATGCTCAAGGCCATATCCTCGGCCAGGGCGCCCATTTCAATGGCCAGAACACCCTCGGAAATCAGCCCCTCGGTATCGCGGCCGCATATCCCAACGCCCACGATGCGACCGCTATCCGGATCAACAAGGATCTTGGTCAAACCTTCGGGTGCGCCCATGGTCGTGGCGCGACCGGAAAATTTCCAGGGAAACCGCTGGACCTTAATCGGAATATTCTGAGCGCGGGCCTCTTCTTCGGTCAGGCCGCACCAGGCGATCTGAGGATCGGTATAAACGACGGCCGGGATAGCCCGCACGTCGAATGCAGAGGGCTCCCCGGCAATGACCTCGGCCGCCACCTTGCCTTCACGGGTGGCCTTATGCGCCAGCATCAGGCCGCCGGTCACATCACCGACAGCAAAGATGCGCTCATCGGTGGTGCGCAGCCGGTCATCAACCTTTATAAATCCCCGGTCATCCAATTGGACCTTCGTGTTTTCCAATCCGATATCGCTTGAACTGGCCGAGCGTCCGATGGCCACCAGTATCCGATCAAATTGCTGCTCAGGCTTTTCGACGTCACCTTCCAAGATAACCGCCACGCCGTCATCTGTTTCCTGCATGGAAGCCACCTTTGTTTGGAGATGGATCGAATCGAATATATTAGAGAGCCGGCGATGGAGCGGTTCGACCAGATCCGCATCGACACCTGGCAACACACGATCTTCGAGCTCAACCAGTCTTACCCGGCTGCCCAGCGCCGCATAAACGGTGCCCAGTTCCAGGCCGACATATCCACCGCCGATAACGAGCAGGTTCTGAGGCACATCCGCCAGCGCCAGAGCGCCGGTGGAGCTCATGATGCGTCCGCCGGGTTTAAATTCTGTTCCCGGAAAAGGAACGGGTCTCGAACCGGTGGCAACTATGGCGTGCCGGAATTTCATGTGACTGACCTCGCAATCGTATAATCGAGCCGTATCGGAACTTTCAAACTGCGCCCGTCCCTGCAGCAACTGAACGCCGCGTCGCTTGCTTAGACTGACCAGACCGTTGGCCATCGTGTCAATAACGTTGGCCTTCCATTTCCGCAAAGCCTTCAAATCGATTTGAGGCTTGCCAAAGGTAATGCCCATGCTTTCGGCGCGCCGGGCATCGTAGATCAATTCGGACAGAAAAAGAAAGGTTTTGGAAGGAATGCAGCCTTTAAACAAGCATACCCCACCGGGCCGCTGGGCCATATCCACCATGGTCACATCCAGCCCCAGATCGGCGGCACGAAAAGCAGCCGCGTAGCCCCCCGGCCCGCTGCCGATGACCAGTAAATCGGTTTCCTGTGATAGTTCACCCATTACCATGTCATTCTCCAAGAAAACTTCATATTTTGTCCGATGGCTGTGTTGCAATCCAATCCAAAATGCTCACGTACTATCGTGTACGCTCCGCTTTAGGATTGAATTGCGCCTTGCCCTCGAACAAAATCTTAAGTTTTTAACTCAATCCATAGTTAGAGATCTATTCTCGATATTACGCTCTGTCTCTCTCCTAAGCTTATTTATTGATCTGCTCATACAATAAGGTTAAATTTTTCTTCTGCAAATGGGGTATCAATACGAGGTTACACTTTATTATCCGAAATTATTATAATTTTCTGTAACTAGTATTTTCCTAGCAAATGGCCTAGTCTATAAGCTAGCCTCATTTATGGTTGTGTGAACCGCGTTTTAAGATCGATCTGACACTCTACAATCGAGATAATTATTGTAGAGATTCGTACAACAAAATTTACAGATAGTTAATAATCAGTTTGTGTTTAGAAACGTGCTTTTTAAAGGAAAAGATGATGAAGTCAGCCTTTAAGAAAAAAAGCCCATGCAAACAATGATGATTTATAAAACCTATTTCCGAGGCCAAAATGACGATTTTTATAATTATTAAACAGTTTGCGTTTAGAAAGGAGGATTTTTTTTGCTGTGCAAGGCCGCACAAGAATTTTAGCCTTCGGCGTACTTGAAGTACGTTGAAGGTTGAAATTCGCGGA
Source organism: Desulfobacterales bacterium (assembly GCA_050122475.1). Lineage (GTDB taxonomy): Bacteria > Desulfobacterota > Desulfobacteria > Desulfobacterales > JAHEIW01 > JAHEIW01. The sequence goes on from JASFIV010000185.1 coordinate 2,891, forward strand.
GAACGCCGCACAGCGAAAAAAAGGCCATTTGTAAACGCAAACTGCTAGATCATGGATATGAGTAGTTCATCCGGATCCTCCAGGGCCTCAATAACCGTTTTCAAAAACTGTATGGCATCAGCACCGTCCAGCACGCGGTGATCGATACAGAGCACAATCGGCATGATCAAGCGCGGAGCAATTTCGTGTTCCCCGTCACCCTTTTCGACAACCGCCGGTTGCAGGCGCCCTTGGCCCATTCCCATAATAGCCACCTCGGGAAAATTGATAATCGGTGCGAAATAGCCCCCACCCATGGCACCGGCATTGGTGATCGTAAATGTTCCGCCCTGCAGCTCCTCGAGCGGAACTTTGCGCGATCGGGTTCGCTGAACCAGATCGTGCAGTTCAATGGAAATCTCTTTGATGCTTTTGCGGTCAACATCGCGTATCACCGGGACGATCAAACCGTTTTCAGTGTTTACCGCAACGCCGATATGAAAATAGTTTTTGTAGACGATCTCACCGGCAGCGACATCAAGGGTGGCATTAAACTGCGGATACATCTTCAGAGCGGTGGCAACCGCCTTTATGGCAAACACCGTCATCGTCAATCGGCCGCCTTTAGCCTCGATATCGGCCTTGTGTTTCTGACGAAATGCTTCCAGTTTGGTCACATCCACCTGATCCTGGCTGGTCACATGGGGAATTTGAGACCAGGCAATAACCATTTGTTTGGCCGTTGCCCGGCGAATGGAGCGAAAGGGCACCCTTTCGACCGGGCCCCAGCGGGAAAAATCGGGTAGGCTCGGGGATGGAATCACCATATCGGCCGTCTGTGCCTCAGGGATCACCTCGGCAACTGCCGGCGGCCCGGCCATATCCGGGCCCTTTTCGGCAAAAGCACGGACATCATCAGCGGTGACCACTCCACCGGGCCCGGTGGGTGGTACCTGTTGAAGATCAACGCTCAGTTCCCGCGCCAGGCGGCGGGTCGCCGGTGAGGCCGGCACCGGCCCTTTTCTTTCCCCGGTTTCAGCTATGGGTGCAGGCTCGGCGATTTCAGCGCTTTCAATTGGCGCTGCTTCAGGCGTCGGTGCCTCAACCGTTTCGGCTTCTTCGCCGTTGCTGAAAGTCATCATGACATCCCCGACCTTGACCGTGTCTCCGGGCTTAACCCGGACCTCGGCCACAATCCCGGTGAACGGCGACGGAATTTCCACCGCGGCTTTATCGGTCTCGACTTCTAAAATGATATCGCCTTCTTTGACCTCTTGACCTGCGGACACATGTACGGCAAGCACCTCACCTTCATGAACGCCTTCGCCTAAATCCGGTAATTTAAATGCTCTGGACATGTTCCCTCCCTACCGTGCCTATCAGGTTCTTTCAAATGACTTCTGACCTCTGTCCTCTGTCTTCACCTGACTGCCAGCACTCTTCTGGCAGCGTCAAGTATGCGTTCGATAGTCGGAAGATAGGCCTTTTCACGGTTAAACAATGGAATAACGATGTCATATCCGGTCACCCGCTCTATGGGAGCCTCCAGATAATAGAAGGCCTTTTCCATCAGCCGGGAAATAATTTCGGCACCGGGGCCAAAGCTGCGTGGTGCTTCATGAACCACGACCGCCCGGCCGGTTTTTTTAACCGATTCGACCAAAAGTTCTTCGTAAAGGGGTGAAACGGTCAGCAAATCGATGACATCGGCCGCAACACCATTTTTATCCTGCAGGTGCTGGGCGGCTTCTAAGGTGGGGCGCATCATGGCCCCATAGGAAACCAGGGTCAAATCCTGGCCTTCTTTAACAAGTTGCGGTTCACCGATTGGCAGTGTCTCTTCAGCTTCAGGCACTTCTTCTCGAAACGCCCGGTATAGTGCTTTGGATTCATAGAAGATCACCGGATCAGGATCCCGTATGGCGCTGACCAACAAGGCCCTCGCATTTCTTGGGCCTGAGGGAATGACCATTTTAAGCCCCGGTGTATGGGCCCAGTAGGCTTCCCGGCTTTCAGAGTGATGTTCGAGCGCTCTGACACCGCCGCCATAGGGTGTTCTGAGCACCATGGGGACACTGAACCGCCCGCGCGAACGCCAGCGCAGGCGGGCGGCATGATTTTCGATCTGGTGAAAGTTTTGATAGCTGAAACCTGAAAATTGAATCTCACAAACGGGCCTGAGCCCATAGGCAGCCATACCGATAGACATACCGACAATGCCGGATTCGGCCAGCGGCGTGTCCAGCACCCGCTGGTCACCAAATTGACTGATTAGACCGTCGGTTACCCTGAAAACGCCGCCGTCGACCCCGACATCCTCGCCCAGGACGATGACACGATCATCTTTTTCCATCTCCTGCTGCAAGGCCAGATTGAGGGCCTGAACCATGGTCATTTTAGCCATCTTTACCCTCCTTAGCGGTTGCCGACAGGGCCTTCGTCAAAACCTCTTTTTGCGCTTTTAGATGTGGCGGCATCTCAGCATAGGTGTAATTGAACATGTCAACAGGATCCCCCATGGCTTCCATCTGTTTTTCGGCACGATCGATGGCCGCCTGAATTTCTTCTAAGACTTCAGATTCGACCTGGCCGCGTTTCTCATCGGAAAGCAGCCCCTTATCCGTAAGGTATTTTTCAAAACGCGGTAATGGATCGCGCTGGTTCCATTTCTCAACTTCTTCATCGGTCCGGTAGCGCTTGGGGTCGTCTGCCGTGGTGTGCATCATCAGGCGATAGGTGACGCACTCGATTAGAGTGGGCCCTTCACCGTTGCGTGCACGTTGAACGGCTTCCTGGGCGGCAGCATACACGGCCAGGATATCATTGCCATCCACCTGAATGCCGGGCATTCCATAAGCCAGCGCTTTTTGTGCCAGAGTTTGCGATCGGGTCTGCTGCGAAACCGGTATGGAGATAGCCCATTGATTGTTCTGGCACACGAAAATGACCGGGGCCTGGAAAACAGCAGCAAAATTGAGCGCTTCATGAAAATCACCCTGTGAGGTGGCACCATCCCCAAAGTAGGTCATGGCGACATCGTCCGTTTGCCGGTATTTGGCAGCCCAGCCCAATCCAACAGCGTGAATCATCTGTGAGCCGACGGGAACCGATATCGGAAAATCATTGCTGCCTTCAGGGATTGCAACACCTTCGTTAAATCCGTTGAAGTAGATGATAACGCTTTCAAGAGATCGACCGCGCCATAGTTCCGCCGCTGTTTCACGAAAGGCCGGCACCATCCAGTCACTGGGTCGTAAATGGGCAATGGTCCCCAGTTGGGCTGCTTCCTGCCCCTTTATGGGTGCGAAGGTGCCGATGCGGCCTTGCCGTTGAAGATTTAACAAACGTTCATCAAACTTGCGCGCTAGCAGCATCGTCCGATGGAGCTGCAAAAGAACATCTTCTGGAATGTCGGGTTCAAGTTCTTTGTCCAACCGACCCTTTGCGTCTAAAATGGTAAGGGTTTCGACTGTTTCGGATAAAGTTATTTTTTTTCGCGGCATTGCGCCTCTCCTTTAATATATCGCATATAAGACAGGTATCTAGCCGATTAGGATTTTATCATTTACTTCTACTACCTTGATCATCTGGTTAATAATGATGCGGATTTTGGTTTAGTCAAGCGTCGCTAGCCATAAGCCACATAAACTATTGGATTTTCTTAATAAAGTAGCGTCATAGATGTTAAAGGCAGCATTCGTCTAAATTTAGATTACTTCCCATATGCGAGCTTAATGGGTAAAAAACCGTTTACAGGAATAATTCAACACTCAGATCATGTCTTTTATGAGAGGCTTTTCATTACATCCGGAGAGGTTATTGAAAGGAATATGTGACGGAAACGGCCCGGGAAATATGCTCTGACCTGCTATCAAAAAATAGTCATATTGGGCCGGTTGTATACAGGTCTATAGCCGGTAAAGCTTGGGTCTATGTAACATATCGGCTGGTTTAATGGGTTTGCCAATTTTCATTTGGAGGCGAATTCGCGACGAATTGGATGAAAATGTCAACGTAAAGGCTACTCTACGATTTCAAGGACGGTGCGTTTGTTTTCCTTGGCCGATGCAGCGCCTAAAATCGTACGAATCGATTTGGCGGTCCGTCCTTGTTTTCCGATAATTTTCCCCAGGTCCTCTTTGGCCACTTTCAATTCCAAAACCGTCGCTTGACTCCCTTGGAGTGCGGTGACGGTAACCTGTTCAGGATTGTCGACTAATGCCTCCGCAATACGTTGAATCAGATCTTTCATTTCCATAAGCCCCTCCAATGCCTGTGCAACATGAAGATCAAGAGGTATTCAGCATCCAAAAAAATCCAACATACGCACAATTTGAATTGCAACCTTTTGGAAACTGGCTTTGTTAGTGCATTGAAATAAGGGTAACCATCCGTCGACGACGGTAAAATCTGGTTGAGCTTATATATAAAAGCGGAAGCTGTAATAGCGATCTGATTGTCCTATGCCCTCCACTGAATCTAAATACTATTTTACGTCGCTTTTGTAAATTATAAATTTGTCTTTCTTGTATTTTCGATGTTTATGTCTATTTTCAATCAAGCTTTAGTATGAAAATGGCGTTTTAACCGCAACAGCATCCCATCAGCGTTCATTTGGTAAATAGGAGCAATTATGGATTTTACGATTCCCGATGCGATTTCCGAAGATCTAGCGGATTTTAAGCAATTTCTCAAAGACCGTGTCCATTCAAAATTGCCCGAATGGTATCGGCGTCAGGAAATACCAACTGATTTTTTTCGCGAAATGGGTGATGGCCAATGGTATGGAATATCGTATAAGTCGGACACATTGATCAAAGGCAGCGCCTTGAGGGAAGCATTGATTGCAGAGGAATTGGCCAAGATCTCACCGGGTTTGGCCGTGGCGGCATTGGTCCAGATCGACCTGGGACTTATCGCGCTGCACCTGTGTGGCTCTGACGATCTGAAGTCACGCTATGGAGAATCCGCTGCAAAAGGGGAAACATTGATGTGCGTCGGCAACAGTGAACGGATGGCCGGCAGCGATTCGGCCGGTATCGAAATGACCGCCCGTAAGGTCAAAGACGGCTGGCTGCTCAATGGAACCAAGGCTTATGTATCTAACGGCTACATCAGTGATCTGGCAGTGATTACAGCGGTCTCAGATCTTCGGGCTTCAAGAAACAATCGAATCTCCATGTATCTGGTCGATCTGAATGCCGAGGGTGTTCAGAGAAAAAAGCTCAATAAGCAGGTCTGGATTCCTTCAGATTTGACCCGTCTGCAATTCAATAATGTATTTGTTCCGGCAGACCATCTCCTGGGCCGTCAGGGCCAGGGGCTTCAGCAAGTTCTGACCGTGTTCACCTACAGTCGGGTTCCCATTGCCGCCATGACTCTGGGAACGGCGGCCGGCGCCTTTGAACTCGCCCTGGCACATGCCAAAAAGCGTAAAATCTTTGGCCAGGCCATCATGGAATTTCAAGCAAAAGCTTTTGAAGTAGCCGATTTTTATGCAAAAATTGAGGCAGCACGGCTGATGCTCTGGAAGGCTTGCTGGAAAATGGACCGCAATGAAAATTTCAGGCAGGAATCTTCGCTGGCAAAATATCTGGCGGTGGAGGTCACCCGCAATGTCACCACCTGGGCTGCAGATATTTTTGGCGCCGCTTCGGTCATCCGGGAGCATCCCATCCACAAATTCCCCATGGACGCATGGGCATCGTCTTTGGGTGAGGGCACCCAGGATGTTCAAAAATTGGTGATTTTCAGGGAACTCATGAAGCAATACACATAGGGTCCGTTGTCCGTCGTTCGTTGTCAGTTGCAAAAAAAGGATTTTTTGGATGAAGAATAAAAAGTGGGAAATCAGAGTTTGATAAACTCCCTTACAACGGACCACGGACAACAAACCTCTGACTAACTATTTTGTCGCCAACATTTGGATGGCGTGAAACCAAAATTTATTAGGGAGTGAGGACTATTTTCCCTAGCAGCTCCCCTCTTTCCATTTTCTCGTATGCTGCGCGCCCTTCGCTTAATGGCATCACGCAATCGATTACGGGTTTAACTTTCCCGGCCCAGAGCAGGCCCACCACATCTTTAAAATCCTGATGGCTTCCCATGGTGCTGCCAATCAGACTGATTTGTTTGCCGAAAATAAAGCGGATATCGATTTGCGTCTGGGGTCCGCTGGTATTGCCCACAATGACGATGCGCCCACCGCGCGCCAGTGCCTGCATACTGGTGGTCAGTGTGGCCTGGCCCACATTATCAACTACCACATCGACACCGCGCTTTTGGGTCAGTTTGTATATTTCGCGGCCCCAGTCGACCTGGGAACGATCCAGCACCACATCGGCCCCGAGTTCCTTTGCCAGCTGCGCTTTTTGATCATTGCTGGCTACCGCATAGACAAATGCGCCGGCGAGTTTGGCAATCTGAATGGACATACTGTTAACACCTCCCCCTGAGCCTACTACCAGCA
>JASFIV010000186.1:0-9310 GCA_050122475.1 Desulfobacterales bacterium
TTAAGTTAGATTTATGGTAAAATCTAGACGCAGAAAAGGAGGTCAGGATGAGCCGCAAACGATATTCCCCCGAAAAGATCATTGGCATGCTGCGAGAAGCCGAAGTTGCTTTGGCCCAAGGGATGACTGTTGGCGAAATTTGTCGTCAGTTATCAGTCTCCGAGCAATCCTATTATCGCTGGCGCAAACAATATGGCGGTCTGAGGATCAGCCAGGTCAAACGCATGAAGGATATGGAGCGTGAAAACGCTCGATTAAAGAAAGCGGTAGCTGAATTGACATTGGATAAAGTGATTTTAAAAGAAGCCCTGGAGGGAAACTACTAAGCCCCGGCAGACGCCGTAAATGTATCGAGCATTTGCAGCGAAAGTTGGGGATATCTCAAAGACGAGCCTGCCGAGTGATCGGACAGCCCAGATCAACACAACGGTATAAAGCGAGTCGTAAAACAGATGAAGAAGCTCTTTGCTCATATATAATTAAACTGGCTACCCAATATGGTCGGTACGGATATAGACGGATTACGGCGTTGCTGCGTGATGGCGGTTGGCAGGTTAACCATAAACGAGTCGAGCGCATCTGGCGTCAGGAAGGACTTAAAGTCCCAAAGAAACAGCCCAAGCGAGGCCGGCTGTGGCTCAATGATGGGTCGTGCGTCAGGCTACGTCCGACTCAGCGCAATCATGTCTGGTCATATGATTTTGTGATGGATCGCACCCAGGATGGAAGGCCGATCAAAATCTTAACCTTAATTGACGAATACAGCCGGCAGTGTCTGGCGCTAGTAGTTGATCGCAGTATTAAAAGTGATGACGTTTTGCATACTTTGAGCAATCTGTTTTTGATTTACGGGATACCGGAAAATATTAGATCCGATAATGGTCCAGAGTTTACGGCTAAGACTGTTCGCAGATGGTTGGAGCGAATCGGTGTAAAAACCGCTTTCATTGAGCCTGGCAGTCCGTGGGAAAACGGTTATAATGAGAGCTTTAATGGGAAGCTTAGGGATGAGGTACTCAATCGAGAAATTTTTTACACTATCAAGGAGGCAAGGGTTGTAATCGAGAATTGGCGAAAAGAGTACAATACTACCCGACCGCACAGCAGTCTTGGTTATCAACCGCCAGCACCTGAGGCAGTTGAAGCTTTGACCTTTGAACCTTTTTGGTTTACATCGGCTAGAAACAATACGCCCCAGTTTCTAACTTAACAAGTGGTACAAAAACTGGGGGCAGGTCAGAGGATATAAGCTGATGAAATCCTATTATAAAATAATGCCTGAATACAACAGCCGGGAAAGAGCGGACTTTTTCATTATTCGGCCCGTTGGCAGTATTAACACGAATACATACATGTCCTTGCAGAAAGAAATTGAGTTGATACTTGAGTCAGGACCTGAAACGATCTTATTTGATATGAAGCAGGTCAATTACATCAATTTCAGTGGACTGCGTGTAATACTTAAAACAATCGTAAAGATGAGTCAGCTCAAAGGCAATGTTTATATTACTGATCTTCAACCCCAAGTTAAAGAAATGTTTGAAATCATGATCGGTGCATTGCCACATTGGCTTAGTAGAAGTAGAAAACAATTGGAGAATTGCCTTGATGAGAATCACCTCAATCACACTGGAAATAGCCTTTGGATAAAATCCGATGAAACTGAAAAAGTTTACTGTCCAAGCCTATCAAATAAGAAAAGAACGGACACTGTATTCGTATCTGAATCGGGTCCGATCGATTATACAATTTACGCTTGAATTTAGACCTCTGCACGTATTCATACGGGACTATAAATACCAATACCACTGTATAAGAATTGAACTAAAGTTAGATAAGGAGTTTTAAGAATGAGCTATTTTTTCAAGGTTACCGAGCCAGAAAAAGCATCAGGACAGTTAAAAAGTTCGTATGAAATGTTAGAATCGATGTTTCAGACGGTCCCCAAGGTTTTTGTGGCTCAAAGCCTTCAACCTGATCTATTAGAGCCCATTGTCACCTAAGTTATCGTGAATAGATCAACGCAGGATCAACCATTCGGGGAGGTAAAATGGAAGGCGTAAAAGGATTGTTTTTCGACGTCGGGGGCACCGTGTTCGATTGGAAGAACACCGCCCGAGAGAATATACAGAAATTGGCCGATGAAAAAGGTGAGTCGATAGACAGTGAAGCTTTTGCCAACGCGTGGCGGGGAGAGATGTTCAAGGTCCACACCCAGGTGAGGCAGGGAAACCTGCCCTGGTTGACCTCGGACGATATGCACCTTCAAGCATTGGCGAATATGGCGACCGACTATCCACTTCTTAATCAAATTGACAACGCGTCTCTCGTAGTATCGACCTGGCATCACCTCAAGCCTTTTGACGGTGCGCCTGAAGCAATTGACCGATTGCGAACCAAATACACGGTTGTGGTGCTTACCATTTTGAGCTGGGAAAGCATCGTCAACAGTTCCAAGAGGGCACAGGTTCAATGGGACGGCATCCTATCATGCGAGTTTTTGGGGTATTACAAACCATCTTTACAGGCCTACCTGAAGGCAACACGACTACTGGGGTTGAAGCCGTCTGAAGCCATGATGGTCGCTGCCCATGAAGGGGATCTGGCGGCGGCCCAGGCTGCCGGATTGCATACAGCGTATGTCAACGTTCCTGAAGAGGACAACATGGCTGAAGGTTTTGAAAAGCCTGACGATTCCAATTTCGATATTGAAGCCCAGGATTTCGATGGGTTGTGCCGCAAGCTGGGGGTATAGTAGAAGCATTTTATACGGGCGCTAATCGACTAAGTTGTGTAACAAATGGCGGTATACTGGCAGGCAACTCTTTTTCATCATCAGATTTCGTCAATGAATAGACAACCGCAAATTATGGTATATATCTTCTGGCAATCTTACAAATATTAAAATCTAAAACCTGCAGATTACGCGTACCAATCCTATAGATAGATATTGGGGAAGTGACAAAAAAAGTGGTGAGAATTGGAGGAAAGATAACCGAGAAATTTTTTATTCATATTTTAAAACAAAATTCACCGCCTCATCCAAATCAGTTTGATCCTCCAGCGCCCTGACCACCCGTTCGGCAAGTTCACTTAAGATTCTTCGAAGGGCCGTGGCCAATTTCAGCGCATCACTATCGTTGTGGACATAGGATCCTTTGCTGATCGCCTGGTCCAGCAGTGCCAGGGGATTGTAACCATTTATCAGCAGCGCCTGCGGCAAAGCATCACTGATTAGTTCAACAGCATTTTTAAATTTTGGTTCCATTTTGGCGGATTTGAGCTTTTCAATATGCGATTCAGATGAGCCGCTGCGGCGCACCACCCGGATGATTTCATCAATAATGTGATCTTTTTGATTTTCGATGACCTTGCGATAATAGGCCAGTGCACCGATACCCAGGCCCTGGATTTCAGACCGGCGGCCCATCAAAAACAGATCCTTATTTTCACCCAGAATAGAGATCACCCGTGCGGAAACTTTGGGGCCAAACGGCGGCCATTCACCGACTTTGATGGCTTCACCTTCATCGATGTCTGCATTCCAGCGGGCCATGATGGCAAAAATTTTAGAATGCGTCCGGCAGTTGGCGCAGGAATAATGCAGAAATATGCGGGTCCACTTTTCGCTTAAGGGGACTTTTTTCGTCTGGTAGGAATCAAAAAAGCGCACGCCGTTGCAAATGCTGTTAGGGCAGTGCAGTTTTAAACGCGGTTTAATTAAAATGGGCGTCGAATTAGGACTTCTGCTGATGCCCAGATTGCTGACCGCTTGTGTTTCTCCCGGCGGGTATTTGCTCAGAAAATCTTCAAATTTGACGGCTTTAATTCGGGTAAAATTTTGTTTGGCTGCGGCTGCAGTATTCATGGTAAAGCCTTTATCGAGAAGCGCCTGGGGATTATCAAAAAATAACCAAATGCCGGAATGGTTTGGTAAATTACAGGCAACTCGATATGAATACCCGAAGCAGATCATAAAGTCAAGTATTATAAATAGTTAGGACATTTTATCTCATATAGTTTTCTACATTTCCACATATTAATTTAAATAGTAAAAAGCAGGGGCGGCCCAGTCGCCGCCCCGCAAGCATTTCAGTTATGTCCGGTGATACCCGTATATTTTTAGCGCAGGTCTTTAATCCAGGATGAATTTTTAAACCAGCGGTCATTCATCTTGCGCAATTGACCACTGCCATCCAGCATTTTCATATAGTTGTTCAGCCAATTGATCAGCAACGTGTCTTCTTTGACTGCAATCCCCAGGGGCTCAAAGGTCAGGCGCGATTGCCCGGCAACGAGGCCTTTTTCCTGATAACGGAAGGCCGTGAAGGCGCAGAAAGGATAATCAGCGATGAGCACATCAATTTTATCCTCGAATAAAAATTCCAGGGCTTCATCATAAGATTTAGCACTCACCAGTTTTGCCTGGGGCGCAGTACCCTCAACAAATGCCTGACTGGTTGACGCTTTGAGGGCGGCGATCTTGAATTTGGGATCATTCAAACTCTCTGCGGCCTGCAGGGTGGCAATGGTCTGCGTTTTGGTCAACATTCCTTTGCCGGAAATGTAATAAGGGCCGATGAAGGCCACTTTTAGATTTCGCCTCGGCGTCATGGTCATGCTCGACAAGATGATATCCACTTTATCAGCATGCAGGGCTGGGAGCAGTTCCGCAAAAGGCATGGTTTTAAAACGAACTTTTACACCCATGCTGCCTGCAATTAGTCTGGCGATATCGGCATCCAGACCGATAATTTTACCATCCTTGGTTGTAGCGTTCAGGGGGGGTTGCGTGCCGGTGGTGCCGACAACCAGCTCACCATTTTTCAGAATGCGGTCCAGGATATCGCCTGCCGCGGCGTTGACAACAAACGACAGTACCAGCAGGGATACGAGCGCTGCTATGAAAATCGTCTTTCGCATGGAAGTTCTCCTCTCGTTAGAATTGAATTTGCAAAATCAATACACAAAAGCGGGTCGAAGAGCAAACATTAATCTTCTAAATTAAATCCGCTCAGATAGTCTTCAAGCCCCTGGTGGGATTTCTTTGATAATTCCGTACAGTCCCGGGTGGTTTGGACGCCTTTTGCCAGGCGGGTGGCAAAAACCAGACAGGTGGGCTGGCCGCATTTGCGGCAGTTGGTTCTAGGCAGCCATCGGAGGATCTCAAGGATGCCGGGCCGCGGTAATCCTTCAAAAGTCGGTTGGATCCCATCACGTGCCTCCCAGGTTGCATTGATCTCTGTCTGCAACCAGCGCAAAATTTTTTCGGCCTCGTCTTCATCCTTGAGCGCATTAATGGCTATCTGGCGCGGATGCAAAGTTATCAAACGTCCCCGGGATTTTAGAATTAAGGCCGGTGGATTTTTTAAATATTCAAATCCGCCCAGATGCGTATTCAGGTACGGCAATACCGCCGAAATATCCTGCTCCAGCTCGGCGACGCAGTGTAGCGATTCAAATTCTGGATTTTGCTCCGGTCTAAAAATGACCTTTTTATAACGCTTCAAATAAGCCATTGGCTTTTCCGGGTTCGAGTACAATGGGTTCTAACATTATTGATCACCGAATGGCAAATCGTTATTCGATTTACATGATCGTCATGTCGGATATTGCTTTACGAGGCTGGCAATCCAGCCAATGTTTGGCAGATCGCCATCGCCGCAATCAAGCCGCACTGCGCTTAAACGCCTAAAAACCTTGACCATAACAAAGATCACATGATATTAAGTAGTTGGGATTCCAAAACGTGCACCCCTGTTAAGGGATTGTCATGAACCAAGTAAAAACAACCCTGTTTTTCTGAAAGAAAGACAGGGTTGTGTGTTCTTTCAGCCTGACTGGTTGAGGGACATGAATATAGGCACGAGAAGGCAAACATGGAGCCATTGACGCTTGATATCGTGTTTAAACTTTTGGGAACCCAGAACATACCCGGTTCCCCCAAAGAGCTCGAAATCCTGTCCATCCGGATTACCGAACTGGTCCAATTAAATGGTGAACAGTGGATCCGGGATAATCGACAAAAGCTCATCGACGAGTGGTACTATATTGTGCGCCAGGGCATCATCCATTGAAATTATTGTTTTAAAGCTTAATTTGGTACCTAAATAGTGCACGAGTCGGAGGCTTCCATAGGCAAGGCATTTAAGGGCGAAGCTATAGTTAGACTATGCTTCGCCCTTAATAACGCAGCATAGGGGAGCCTCCGACTCGCCCGACTTGTTGGGACGACTTGTCCCCTCGACTTGTGGGGTCGTAGCCTTTAGGCGAAGCCCCAAGCTCGAAGAGCGAAGTCGGAAGCTGAAAGTGAAGACCAAAGGGTGAAATTAGATGAGAAATAAAAGAGATGTTCATCCGATTTGCTTTCCCGGTAAAAGGGATTTTAGAATATTTTTGTACAAGCTTGCAGGTATTAAATAATTAAAATATTCTCATCTAATTTCATGCAAAATTTAGGGAAGAAGGAGGTCAAGATGACAACCCTGTTTGAACCCTCTGAAATTAACGGTATGGAACTGCAAAACCGCTTTGTGCGCTCGGCAACCTGGGAAGGCCTGGCTGCCGAAGACGGTAGCTGCACGCCCCAACTCGTCGACCTGATGGAAACACTGGCCCAAGGCGGTGTCGGATTGATTATCAGCGGCCACACCTATGTCCAGAAAGTCGGCCAGGCCGGCACCGGACAACTGGGCATCCATAACGACGACATGATCCCGGGGCTCAAAGAAATGACCGCTGCCGTCCACCACCAAAAGGGCAAAATTGTCTGCCAGCTGGCCCACGCCGGTTTTTTTGGAAATGAAAAATTATCCGGACAAACCCCGATTGCGCCTTCAGCAATAGACGGCATCGCCGAAGGCATGCGCAAGGAGATGACTATTGAAGATATCCAGCGCGTGATAACAGCCTTTACGGCTGCCGCTCGCAGGGCGAAAGTCGCCGGCTTTGACGGTGTTCAAATCCACGGCGCCCACGGCTATCTGCTCAGCGAGTTCATCTCGCCCCTGTTCAATCACCGCACCGATGAATACGGCGGCTCCATCGAAAACCGTGCCAGACTGCCACTGGCAGTGCTGCAGGCCATTCGCGAGGCTGTTGGTGCCGATTATCCGGTTTTAATCAAACTCAATTGCAAGGAATTTGTCGATGAAGGGCTACAGCCGGAGGAATTCGTCGAGGTCGGTAAAATGCTGGCAAATGCCGGTATCGACGCCATTGAAGTCAGCGGTGGCCTTCCGACCAGCCCCAAGGTAAAAGCCAGCCAGTTGGGCATCAACAGAGAAGAAAAAGAAGCCTATTTTCAGGAAGAGGCCAGAGCGCTCCGCAGAGAAACGGATGTCGCTCTCATTCTGGTGGGAGGTAACCGCTCCTTTCACGTGGCTGAAGGCCTGGTAGCCGAGGGTGTTGCAGATTACATTTCCATGAGCCGGCCGTTGATCCGCGAACCCCATTTAATCAACCGCTGGAAAGCCGGGGATCTGACCAAAGCAGCCTGCGTATCGGATAATTTGTGCTTCCAGCCGGCCATCAAAGGCGAGGGCATTTATTGCGTTACCGAAGAACGCGAACAAGCCAAGCAAAAATAAGGTGTCAGGCTCCTAGCTACCTTTTGCCCGCCAGCTGCCAGAAGCAAGAAGCCAAACTTCTGAACCTTGAACCTTTAAACCCTGCTTGCCGCGGCGCAGCTCTATAGGGCGAAGACGGGAACCCTGAACCGAACACAGATTGATAAATGCTCAGCTGCAGAAACGCCTTTTAATCCGCAGATTGCAAATAGGATCACAAATTATGAAGACGGTGACGGCGGCGATATTAGAGAAGGATGGCAAGATCCTGATTGCCCGGCGCAGGGCCGATGACCGCCAGGCCGGCAAGTGGGAATTTCCCGGTGGCACGCTTGAGTCGGACGAGACACCGCAGGCGTGCCTGCAACGGGAAATGCAGGAGGAATTCGGCATTACCGTTAGGGTTGGCCGATGCTTTGGCGAAAGCATCTACGATTATGAGCACGGTGCGATCAAACTTATTGCCTATCAAGCAAGCTGGGAATCCGGCAAGCTGGTGTTAAATGCGCATGCGGATTTTAGGTGGGTGTCACCCGATCAGCTGATTGAATACGATTTTGCGCCAGCGGATATTCCCCTCGTTAAAAAATTACTGCACAAGAAAAAATAGGATCGGCGGATAGGTTTAGGCCGATGGTTTTACTTTCAACCGGTGGGCACCGCAGAAAATGTATAAGCCTTCATCGTCGATCAAGGTTGCGAGGGTCATGTTGAGTTGAGCGGCCAGATCCACAGCCAGCCCCGTCGGTCGTGATAAGGCAAAAAGGGCTGGAATGCGGGCCCGTGCTGCTTTTTGAACCAGTTCATAGCTGATCCGAGAAGACAAAATAGCCAGCGCGGCGCTATCGAGCGTTTCTTCCAACAGGGCTTTGCCGATGGCTTTATCCAGGGCATTATGCCGCCCGACATCTTCAGCCACAGACAACACATCATAATTTGAATCGTAAAGCACGGCCGCATGGGACGCCTTTGTCTCCCGGCGTAGCGATTGCTGGGATGTAAGGTTTTCAAGGCATGCGCATGCCTGTTGAGCATCGATGGGCGAATTATCTGTTACAGGCTCAATGATCTGATACAGTTCTTTGACCAGTTCTTTACCGCAAATGCCGCAACTGGTTTGACTGATATAACCGCGCCGATCAAGCGTTTCAGGAATTTTTTTTCTTCTGGCGGGGGTTAAGGTCACTGCAATGACATTGGTATCTTCGCCATCACAGAAGGCAATCGAGGTGACATCATCCATTGCGTCGATGATGCCTTCTCCCAGACAGAATCCAGCCGCATGTGCCTTCTCATCGCCTGGCGTGCGCATGATCACAGAGTAAGGTTTACCCTCCAGACGAATCGAAAGCGGCTCTTCTCCGACAAGATAAGATCCAGAGGCTTTGTTACCCTGTTTCCAAAAAATAACATTGTGGTGCGTAGAATTGTTCAACGGTTTCCTCGAATTGCTGCAAGAAATATGGTTAAAATAGTTGCCATTATAAATTAACGCGGTTATCTGCGAATCCCGGGTTGAATACACCAGGTATGTTTCTCACCACGAAGAACACAAAGAAGCACGAAGACGAGTTTTTATTTCTCTTGCTTCGCGTCCTTCGTGAACTTCGTGCCCTTCGTGGTTATGGTTGCCTCACTTGAGGTTTCTGTATAACCGCATAAATTAAGATAACTGTCAGAAACGACATTTTCAAGAGCAATAACAGGTTAAGGTCGCAGCAACTGAATGTCGTCCCTGGCCA
>JASFIV010000187.1:0-9293 GCA_050122475.1 Desulfobacterales bacterium
GGCTTATTATGGGTTTCATTATCAAAGGTAAAAAATTTGGGGTTCCCTAAAACTAAAGATTTCGTGCCTGCATCGAATCTTTGGAACCTCTCTAAAATTAGTTCACATTTCATTTGGCAATTTAAGGTTCAGGCTAATTTGAAAGAGTGGGGGATTTGTTGATGTTTCATCCCCTATCGGACTACTGCGCAGACTTAAAAGTCCTGTCTGTCAAAATGATCTTAAGACTTGTTTTTAAACTCTCAGATCGTTGTGAACTACATATTATAGGAAGTAAAAAGAAAACTAATCAGTATTATAAATGTCTTTATATAGGGGGAATAAAAGGGGGTTTTCAAATTTTATATATAAAGTAAGGGCTTAGATTATTTATCTAAGCCCCTGTTTTTATTGTGGTAGCGGGGGGCGGATTCGAACCACCGACCTTCGGGTTATGAGCCCGACGAGCTACCAGACTGCTCCACCCCGCATCAAAATGTTCATCAGAATCGAAATTAATAGTCATTTCTGCTGGATTAGTCAAGGGCTTTCTTTGACATCACGCCGTTTCCGATTCTTTTGCAACGATCCTTAATACACTTAGACAGTGCGAGGTTTTCGCGAACGATCATTCATTCTGCGCTCTATGAGCATTTGAATGAAGAACTCCCCGATCCCTCAATTAATTAACTGAATAATTTGCTGTTTCAGATCGGCCATCTCTTTTGCGGTTGGTGGTGCTGCTTTGGATTTTAATAAAATGGTTTTCGTCCGGCTATTATGGCCGGTTAGGATTTCGAGGGAAG
Organism: Desulfobacterales bacterium; assembly: GCA_050122475.1. Taxonomy (GTDB): domain Bacteria; phylum Desulfobacterota; class Desulfobacteria; order Desulfobacterales; family JAHEIW01; genus JAHEIW01. The sequence goes on from JASFIV010000187.1 coordinate 786, forward strand.
ACGCAGAAACCGAAAGACATGTGGCCAGGAATTTAATGCAGGCCTTATTGGCTGCGCCGTCGACCGGCGGCGCTGTTACCTTGATTTTAAGGCTGTCGCCATGCAAACCCACAATCATATTTTTTGATGACCGGGGTTGCACATAGACTTTGAAGCGGATACCCCGAGAATTTTCGCGGATAGACAACATCTGGTCAGCTCTTCTGATCATTTGTACCCTTCGGAGGAGCTATCGCATCGTCTTGGAGGTATTTGTTTTGCCTCAATTAAAAAAAATGGAATAGTGGAATGATGGAATGTTGGGTTTGATTGCAATTGCCCCGCTGATATTGTTTCGCATTGAAAAAATCCAATTATCGGACGCTGCAACCGCTCAACCCCATTTTTCCAATATTCCAGTATTCCATCATTCCAAATGGATCAGAGCACTAACGGCTCTTGATGTCATTGATGATGCGGCTGGCTGAAATGTCTTCGGTTACCGGAATAAGTTCGACCCGACCACCGAAACGCTCGACGATTTTGCGCCCCACAACCGTGTCCGTTCCGTAATTGCTGCCTTTGGTTAATACAGCCGGGCGCAGGATTTCAATGAGCGCATTCAACTGGTGCGATGAAAAGACCACCACATAATCCACGCTGTCCAAAGCGCTGATGATACGTAAACGCTCAGCTGCATTAATAACGGGCCGTCCAGGGCCTTTGAGTTGTTTAACGGACGCATCATCATCAATAGCGACGACCAATACATCGCCCAATTGCTTTGAGGCCGATAACAGCATGATGTGGCCCACATGTAGCAGGTCAAAGCATCCATTGGTAAGGACGATGCGTTTACCGGATTTTTGAAGCTTTTGCGCAACGGCTGAAAGCTCCGCCACCGTTTTTTGTTTGTGCAAGGTGGGATCCGGAATCAGGTTCAGGCTGGCGGCCAGCTCCGATTTCGTTACCGGAGCGGTTCCCACCTTACCGACCACGATTCCGGCGGCGGCGTTTGACAGCGCCACCGCTTCTTTGATGGCATATCCAGCCGCGATCCCTAAGCCTAAAACAGCCACAACAGTGTCGCCTGCACCGGACACATCGAAAACCTGGCGGGCTTTGGTGCCGATCCGGAATGGGCGTGCATTGCGCTCAAAATAGACCATTCCATCTTTGCCACAAGTGACTAAAATTTTATCAATCCCTGTTTTTTTGATCAGACGCCGGGCGGCTTCGGACAGGGTCTTATGATCAACAATATCAATACCTGCGGCTAAAGCCGTTTCTTTTTGGTTGGGCGTTATGAGGGATGCGCCTGCGTATTTTTCAAAATCAAGACCTTTTGGGTCAACAATGACCAGTTTGCCGTGCCTTTGAGCAGCAGCATTCAGTCTTTCCATCAATGTTTTGGTGATCAGGCCCTTGCCATAATCTGAGACCAGAATTAAATCGGTTGTGGCAATCTGATCCACCGCTGATTGCGAAATCTGACTTAATAGTTGCCGATTGATATCAGCTTTTACCTCTCTGTCAAATCGAAGCACATGTTGATGATTGGCGATTATGCGTGTCTTACGGGTTGTCGGTCGTTGAGGGTCCTGGATAACGCCCCCGGTGTGAACACCAAGCGCATCTAACTGGTTGAGGATCAGCCGGGCATCCGGCCCCGAGCCGATCACGCCGACCGCAGAGACATGAGCCCCCAGTGCAACAAGATTGTTGATCACATTTCCGGCGCCGCCGAGGGTCTGCTCTTCGCTGGTGACCGATACCACCTGAACGGGGGCTTCCGGTGAAATGCGTTCGGCGTCACCCCACAGATATGCATCGAGCATTAGATCTCCGACCACCAGGATACGACATCCCGATAATTTTTCGATATCAAATGTCATTGAATTCTTGTTCCCTCGATTTGAAGATGAATCCCTGAAACGTGTTCGTTCCGGATGCTTAAACTTATTTTAGGATTTTTGGTGACTTTTCTCAATGATTTCTTTGATAAACTTAGGCGGGCGAATCACTTTGCCATCGCGATTTAAGCAAGCATGTTTGGTATAGCCGATCGCCAGAAGCGCGTGTGGGTCTTCACAAAGGATTTGATAATCAAATTTAATGGCACCTTTTAAGCGCGTGTCCAATGATGTCTCAATGATCAAAAGATCATCATACTTTGCCGGCTGCAAATATTTACAATAAGTCTCGGCAACCGGCAGATACAGGCCCCGGCTTTCAGCGGTTGCATAAGCAAGGCCCATTGAGCGAAATAATTCGTTGCGACCCATTTCAAACCATCTAAAGTAGTTGCCATAATAAGCCTGTCCCATGTTATCCGTGTCGCCATAGATCACGCGGCAGGTTGTTCGATGTATTGACATACGCCTCCTTGAATTCAAACATGTGCCTCAATTTAAGGTTGGAACAGGTCTATCGGTTTATGATTTTTTGAATTTCACGCTTTACTTCCGCATAAGATGTGGTTACCGGAAATTGCGGGAATTCGGCTTTAACATTGTCGGGCGGGCGGAACAGAATGGCCTTATCGGCGACCCTGAGCATGGTAATGTCATTATACGAATCGCCAATGGCAATGACCTTATAATTTAGATTTTGAAGCGCAATGGCCACCTTCTTTTTCCCATCTTTTTGACGCAAATTATATCCGGAAATGGACCCGTTGGCTGCTACCGAGAGGGTATTGCAAAAAAGGGTCGGCCAGCCCATCTTTTCAAGCAAAGGGCCGGCGAATTCCACATAGGTGTCCGATACGATAATAAGCTGAAGCTGCGAACGAAGCCAGGTGAGGAAGTCAAGGGCACCGTCCAGTGGCTCCATCTTAGAAATAACAGCCTGTATATCTTGCAGTTTCAACCCATGCTGATCTAAAATGCCCAGTCGCTTTTTCATTAGCACGTCATAATCGGAAATATCACGTGTCGTCAGCTTGAGCTCTTCTATGCCGGTTCTTTCAGCCACATTGATCCAGATTTCCGGTGTAAAAATACCTTCCATGTCAGCGCAAACAATGTACATACGATTCTTTCCCTTTTAAAATAAGCGTTTCCATTAAGCGTTAATCCAATTTTTCGTCTTCAATTCGAATCAACATCGTGGGTTGGCTGACCACATCCAAACGGTCGATTTCTGCCAACGCCTTTTGCACATCGGCTTCTTTGGCTATATGACTGATCATGACGACCGGCACGGAACCATCGGTTTTACGTCCCTTTTGCTGCATCGACTGTATGCTGATATCATAGCGGCCTAAAATTCCAGATATAGCCGACAGCACGCCCGGTCTGTCAAGGGCGGCAAAGCGGAAATAGTAGTGCGTTTCAATTTCGGCCATCGGCATGATGTTGATATTTTGAATATGTTCTCTTTGCACGCTAAGCGCTGGAATCCGCCGCGATGTTCCGGCCATCAGATTGCGGGCAATATCGACGGCGTCACTGATGACCGAGCTGGCGGTGGGCATCATACCGGCGCCGCGTCCGTACAGCATGATATTACCGACCGCATCGCCGGAGACCATGATCGCATTGACCGTGCCGTTGACGCTTGACAGCAGGTTGTCAAACGGAATCATAGTCGGGTGGACACGGGCTTCCACCTGGTTGCCCTGGTTTTTGCTGATGGCCAGCAGCTTGATTCGATAGCCGAAATGCGCTGCAAAGGCAACATCCAGGGGTGTAATTTTAGAGATGCCTTCAATATACACATCCGGCAAATTGATGTTCATTCCGTAGGCCAGCGCAGTTAAGATCGCAATTTTATGGGCGGTATCGATCCCATCGACATCAAGAGAAGGATCTGCTTCGGCAAAGCCTTTTTGTTGTGCTTCCGACAGGGCATCTTCAAAAGGCCTTCTTTCGTCGGTAATTTTCGTTAAAATATAATTGCAGGTTCCGTTTAAAATGCCCGTCATCGAATTAATCTGATTGGCGACCAATGATTCTCGCATGGATTTGATAATCGGCATGCATCCGCCCACTGCAGCTTCATATGCCAGATCTACACCCTTTTCTGCAGCCGCTTGAAACAGCGTGTTGCCCTGACTGGCCAAAAGCGCTTTGTTGGCGGTGATGACCTGTTTGCCATTTTCAATGGCTTTTAAGATAAGTTCCCTGGCAATTCCTTCGCCACCAATCATTTCAACGATAATTTCAATATCCGGATCATTGACGACTGCGTGTGCATCGGTGGTCAGCACGCCCTGCGGAAACTGAATGCCTCTATCTGTTTCAATGTCGATATCGGCAACCCGTTTCAGATTCAAAATGGCGCCCAGCCGCGATGTAATCACCGAGCTGCTCTCAATCAGGAGTTTAGCCACTCCGGTACCCACAGTGCCGCACCCCAGCAGTCCCACGTTTATATGTTTCATTTACTTAAATCTCCTCTCAATCTTACCCGTTATAGAAACCATCCTAAAGTATCAAAATGGCAGCATTGGAATGCCGGAGCGCTGGAGTATTGGAGTGTTGACCTTTGAATAGCAACGTTATGGTGATGTTTAAGATTCCCACTTCCCATTACTCCAGTACCCCATTGCTCCATCACTCCAATTTTAGAAAGCTACATAATCTTCCTTATGCCCCGAATGGCCTGATTAATCCGCATGGGATTTTCAATCAACGCAAATCGCACATACGCATCTCCATATTCACCAAATCCCAAACCCGGTGATACCGCAACCTGGGCTTTTTCGATTAAGAACTTCGCAAATTCCACCGATCCCATTTCCAGAAATTCATCAGGGATTTTGGCCCATACAAACATAGTGCCCTTGGGGCTTTGAATTTGCCAACCGATGCGGTTAAGGCCGTTGACCAGTGTGTCTCTCCTATCCTTGTAAGTGTCCCGGATCTGCTCGACACAATCATAAGGTCCGTTTAAGGCAATGATCGATGCAATCTGAATCGGCTGAAAAATCCCGTAATCAAGGTAACTTTTTATGCGGCTCAGGGCTGCTACAACTTGAGGATTTCCCACACAAAAACCCACCCGCCAGCCCGGCATACTATAGCTTTTTGAAAGAGAGAAAAATTCAACGCCAACGTCCTTGGCGCCGGTGGCCTGTAAAAAGCTCGGGGCCGTATACCCGTCAAATACCAGATCGGCATAGGCAAAGTCATGAATAACCATGATGTTGTGTTCTTTGGCATAATCGACGATTTTTTGGAAAAAAGCCAGGTCAACGACTTCGGTGGTGGGATTATGCGGATAGCTGATGATCAGTACTTTGGGTCGCGGCCAGGTGGTTTTAGTCGCCGAAAGCAAATTTTCAAAAAAATCGGCTTCAGGCCCCAGCGGTATACCCCTGACATCTCCACCGGAAATGATGGCAGAATACGGGTGAATAGGGTAGGTCGGATTGGGTGTAAAAACGACATCGCCGGGGCGAATCGTGACCAGAATTAAATGCGACATCCCCTCCTTGACACCAATCGTAGCGATCGCTTCTGTGTTCGGGTCGATCTCGACATCGAATCTGCGTCCGTACCAGTCGGCGATGGCCATGCGCAGTTTGGTGATTCCCATTGATGCTGAGTATCGATGATTATGCGGTTTTTGAGCAGACTCGATCAGTTTATCAACGATATGTTGCGGGGTGCCCAGATCCGGATTTCCCATACCCAGGTCAATGATATCTTGGCTCGCCCGCCGGGCTTTCATCTTTATTTCATTAACGGTTGCGAAGACATAAGGCGGCAGGCGATCCAATCTGGCAAAGGTAAACATGGGCCACTCCTGTTTCACATTCTCAATGCCCCATTTCGGTTGATTTATCCAATAGGGTCCATTCGAAGGTGATTTTGCTTGCGATCCGGGTTCTAACATCAAAAAATTGCTTTGACTTTTATGCTGGATCAGATTAATTTTCAAGGGTTTTTCGCTTTTCATGCTACCATTTTCGCAATATTTTTTTTAACACGAAAGCACGAAATCGTAAAAATACGAAACTAAATTAAATTCGGTCTTTCTTTTTTTTCGTGTTTTCGTGGTTACGTTTTAGGGTGTGAATATAATGCATCCAGGAACAGATTTTTAAGGACTTGAACCAGCGCGATATTCAGGAGATCCCCAATGAAAGAATCCTTAACATATGCCGATGCCGGTGTTGATATCGATAAGGCCAATAAACTGGTTGATATCATTGGAGAGATTGCAAAAAAAACCGCACGTGCCGGTGTGATGAGCGATATTGGTGGGTTTGGCGGCCTTTTTTCGCTCAATCTGGCAAATCTGGAAAGGCCTGTATTGGTCAGCTCGACCGATGGGGTTGGGACCAAGCTCAAGATCGCATTTATGCTGGACAAACACGATACGGTCGGCATTGATCTGGTGGCGATGTGCGTCAACGACATCATCGTTCAGGGCGCGAAACCGCTCTTCTTTCTCGATTATCTGTCAATGGGGAATCTCGATAATCAGCGTGCTACCGATATCATACGGGGAATTGCCAAGGGGTGCCAGTTATCGCAATGTGCCCTCTTGGGGGGTGAAACCGCAGAAATGCCCGGATTCTATCCGGCTAATGAATACGATTTGGCCGGTTTCGCAGTGGGTGTGGTGGATAATAGCAAAATCATCGACGGAACCGAAATACGGGTCGGGCACAAGCTGATTGGTATCGCTTCCAGCGGTCTGCACAGCAACGGGTATTCCCTGGTGCGCAAAGTTTGTTTTGAGACCCTTAACTTAAAAATTGATGAGCATGTGCCGGAACTGGGAAAAACCATTGGCGAAGAATTATTGACGCCCACCAAGATTTATGCAGCTACGATCGCGGCTCTGATAAAGGACCTGCCGATCCATGGAATTGCGCATATCACCGGTGGCGGCATATCGGAGAATATCGTCCGGATCGTCCCCCAGGCATGCAGCATCTTAATTCGCGACGAAAGCTGGAACATTCCAGCTATTTTCCCCTTTTTACAGAAAGGCGGCAACATCAGCGCACCAGAGATGGCGCGCGCTTTCAATATGGGCATCGGTATGATTGTTGTCGTCCCCGATCATGCGGTCTTGGATGTTATGCAACGCATCGAAGCACTTGGTGAACAAGCCTATGACATTGGTGAAATTCTTGACTGCAAGGAAGCTGGCCGACGTCTGATATGGGATTAAAGCTGACAAGGCATAAAAACACGCAAGACCGTTCCTCCACCAGATGGCTGAATTGGCTGGAGAGCATAAGCCGTATTTTTCGGTGGATCGCCGAGGGACAGCCTTCCGGCACCGTCTGCAAAGGATGAGTTGGCGGTAAAGTTGATACTCGGAGAGTATCGAGCCGAAAACGAAGATCTTAAAGATCTGTCGAGCACTAACCATCCGATATTCAATGCGGCCCTATTTCCTATCCGCAGGATGGAATCGGATCGAACCGCCTGCCGTTGAAGCCGGCAGGGCACTACTAGAAAACCAGATCAACCCAAGCGAGCCCCATGTATATCCTCGGTATCGAAACATCCTGCGATGAGACAGCTGCTGCCATCGTTCAGGATGGAACCGCTGTTTTATCTTCTAAGATTTCCTCACAAATTGGCATTCATCATCAATACGGCGGTGTCGTTCCGGAACTAGCTTCCAGAAAACATATCGAAACCATTGTAGCGATCGTAGACGAAGCCATCAGTGAATCGGGCCTAAAAAAGCATCAGATCGACGCCGTGGCCGTAACCCGGGGTCCGGGCCTGGTTGGTGCCCTATTGGTGGGCTTTTCATTTGCCAAAGCCTACGCCTATGCTCTGGGCGTACCGGTGGTTGGGGTAAATCATCTCGAAAGCCATATCAACTCCGTATTTCTTGAACCGCAGCCGCCCGCATTTCCGTTTGTTGCCTTACTGGCATCCGGCGGGCATACCGGTATCTATTATGTCACGTCACACACGTCGGTTGAATTGATGGGCCAAACACGCGACGACGCAGCCGGAGAAGCATTTGACAAAGTCGCCAAGTTACTCGGCCTGGGATATCCGGGAGGCGGTGTAATTGACCGGCTTGCCAAGGAGGGCAACCCGCAAAAAATTGTATTTACGCGTCCGTATTTGAATAAATCCGATTTTGATTTCAGTTTCAGCGGCATCAAAACGGCTGTTCGACACTATGTTGACAAACATCCATCCGAATACACCCACCAGATCGCTGACATTGCGGCTGGTTTTCAAGCCGCGGTGGTGGAGGTTCTGACCTATAAGCTCCTGCATGCCGCTCAGATCAAAGAATGTGAGCATATTGCGGTCGTTGGTGGTGTCGCGGCCAACAGCGGATTAAGGAACAGCGTCAGGCGGGATGCCAAAGGCCGGGGCCTGAAAGTTCACATCCCTTCCGTAAAGCTGTGCGGCGATAATGCCGCCATGGTTGCTGCAGCGGGTTTTCACTACTTAAAGGCCGGTGTGCAGGCCCGGCTGGATGACGATGTTTTTTCTAGGAATAAGGTTTGATCCGGCGGGACGTATGTAACCCAAATTTAGAAACGCCACGAAGATCACGAAGGACGCAGATGATGTTATTTTAAGAAAA
>JASFIV010000188.1:0-9286 GCA_050122475.1 Desulfobacterales bacterium
CATGGGCACAACCCTGCATAAAAGACGAAAAGGCATCGAACGGGATGCCGACAACTGCAACCGATCCCGAATTGAATCTTTCAGAAATTTTTATCATCTCATCATAAGCAGCCGGAATTCGGCTCTGTTGAATCTTTATTGCAGCGAGCGCACCGGCAGCACCCGGCAGCCTTTGTTATCGTGCAAGTCAACGGTAAATGCACTTCCCAGGTTGAAATCGAATACGAGCGGCAGCCCCAGTGCCATATCCGAGGTCCAGACAAGGATACAGCTGAGTCGAATCTGAGGCACAATTTTGACCGAATGGCCGCAAAGCGTTTGATATCCCTGATATTTGGCATCCTCAACAAAAAGGCTCTGCAATTCCTCGGTTGTCGGAAGACGCCAGTTTTCATACAATTGCGGAATGGTGTCAGGAAAATCACCTGTCAACCAGCCTTGAATCTGACTCCAGAAGATATCGGCCTGATTATCGGTTTTGGCCCACATGAGACCGAGCTGGCGATCGGTGACGGTTCCGTTGCCATGATCAATGAAACGTTGTTCAGCCAGGGAAATATCATAAAAGCCTGTTATCATCATCAGCGACAGGATAACGCCGCCGGCCAGCACTTTGGAGATAATATGATTCATAGTGATCAGGGCGGTATTGGTTGGATAATAAAGGTTGCTGCGTTTATAAACGCCTTTTGGCCGCCGCCCAGTGAAGATTAGTAAAGAACATTGCAGGTGTCAACCCGCAACCCCGCGGACCAACGGGCTTTTAACTGAGCGCTATGTCCAAAAGCACCTGTAGCGTTTTTGCACGAATCCACCGTATATACTGCTGTTGGAAGGCATCATCTTTGGCGGTGACGACCATCGATTTCATCCGACCACCCATTTAGGGCCGGTGAGGCACAAATCCGTATTTTTTATAAATATTTTGAGCGGCCGGTGAAAGAATGAAATCGATAAATTTCTGGGCGTTTTGCGGATGCAAAGCATCATTTAAACGGCAGATATAATAGTCGATCTTATCGCGCTGATCCAGTTGGCCGCCGGGTTCGATCACCTCAAATGCCAGGCGGGTCGCCCGGGCCTGGACCGCTTCCGTCACCCAGACCGGTCCGACGTCCACCGTTTTCTTTTCAATCCGCAAAGGTGTTTCCCTGTGATGGACAAGGGTAAAAATCGTTGTGCCTTCGGCCCGCTTTTCTTCGATGATGCGTTTGACAAGGTCATTGCCACCTGCCTGGCGGTACATGTCGATGATGTGATGGGCAATATCTTCATTTTCAGGGTCCGGCTGTGAGATGCGGACATCACCTCTTGATAGGTCGTTGACCGATGTTATCTGAGCCGGATTGCCCCGGGGGACCATCAAGGTCAGGCGGTTGTGCAAATACAGATGTTCGTCTTTAGGCCGGATATGCCCTTGCTGTGCTAAAATCTGCATGGCCTTTTGATTAACCGAACTGTAAACATCTGGATAGACGGTAAACGCTTTATTTTGCCACAGGGCTCCCCTGGCCAATATCTGCTTGAGTTCCAGGCCCGGTGGAAGCGTTTCATAGAATATTTTCTTAATTTCCGGATAGCGGGCTTGAAAAGCCGAGATGATTTCGGGCATGACCATGAATTGATTGCCTGCCATGAAGAGAACCAGATCTGCTTCTGTCGCGATTTCCAGATGATGCAGGTCATCTGCACGGTCTGGTGGAATGATGGGAAGGGCGTTTTCAGTCATTATTCAATCCCCTTCGTATTTCTCAGAAGGTTCAATGTTCCTGGCTTCTGATCTCTGGCTCTTGGCTATTGGCTTCTTGCACCTGGCTGATAGTCACTTGATTTTTAGGCTGCAATACTTGATATTAGAATATGACTTTGTCATCCAAAGCTATTCGAGTAAGTCTTCAGTGTAGAATCATCGTGAGAACTCGCCGAGCGTAGAGATCGAATAGAATCTGGCAATCATAGTCGATTCAATGCTTCGGAGCCAGCAGCGAGCAGCCAGCGGCCAGAAGCCTGCTGATGATACCCGGAATCCTGAAGGGTAGAAAAACACTTAGTTTTTTAACTTCGACCGAACGATAATCTCCGAGTGCAATGTCCGGTGCACCGGACAGCGATCGGCAATCTGCAGCAATCGCTTTTTCTGCACATCATCGAGTTCGCCGGCTAAATCAATTTCACACTCAAATTGGTCCAGTTGACCCTCTTTTGTCTGACAGGTCTTACAATCGGCGGCATCAATTTTTTTATGGTTTAATTGCAAGGTGACGGCGTCCAGGGGCCACTTTTTACGGTCGGCATACATGCGCAGGGTTATCGCTTTGCAGGCGCCCAGGGAAGCCATCAGCAAATCAAAAGGTGCCGGGCCTACATCGCCACCACCGATCGAGTGGGGCTCATCAGCGACCAGACTGTGACCGGCAACCATAATGTCGGTAACATAGGGGGACCTGCCAATTTGAGCGGTCACCTGATGTTGATCTTTATTGCTGGATGGCTGATCTTTGTCGGAATCATCGATGTATTTACCGGCCCAGGCCGCAATCACGGCTCCGGCATACAGAGAGTCTGTTTGTTGGGTCAGCAGGTGGTCGGCCTTATCCAGGGAGATAAAGCTTTTGGGATGCCGGGCCGCCTGGAATATCTGGGCGGCGTTTTCGATCCCAACGGTTTCATCAACCGGTGAATGCAGCACCAGAAGCGACCGGTTTAAATTTTTTAAGATTTCTTTCATATTGACCAACTGCAGATCGTCAAAAAACTGTTTTTTGAGCTTAAAGGTTCTGCCCGCCAGGCTGACCTCGGCTTCGCCACGGCTTTGAATAATCCGGGTTACGCTACCAAGGGACTGGGACACATGCCGGGGGTCGGCCGGAGCGGCAACAGTGACGACTGCCGTTGCGGAGGAAATGCGGGCAGCAGCCTGCAGGACAGCTGCGCCTCCGAATGAGTGGCCGATCAATATTTTTGGCGCTTCATAGTTGGCTTTTAAAAAATCAGCAGCCACAATTAAATCATCAACGTTTGAGGAAAAATTGGTATCGGCAAAGTCGCCTTCACTTTCACCCAGCCCTGTAAAATCAAAGCGCATCACAGCGATGCCTTCTTGGTTTAAGGCCCGGGTGATGTGGGCTATGGCTTTGATGTTTTTCGAGCAGGTAAAACAATGCGCAAACAGGGCGTAAGCCGCCGGTTGGCCACTGACCGGCAAATCGAGTCGGGCTGATAGAACTTGGCCGTCTTTGTTTTCAAATTCGAGTTTTTTAAATTTCATTTGCGTTCCTTTTTTAGTTTAGCCACAGACGCACACGGACATTCACAGACTATTTCTTGAGACGAACTTGCTGCTTGTCCGAATTGTTTATGTGTGTCTGTGAGGGTCCGTGGTTAATTTATTTTTCTTCAAATGGCACGAAATCAACAATGGCCGGCGGTTGCAGGTTTTGATCTTCGAGCATTTTAAGGGCGGCTTCGATGACCGCATGCTGTTTTGCCGGGTCAGCGGGTGCATCCAATGGATATCCATGACGAAAAGGCACACATAATGCACGCGGTGGCCGGACTTTTTCAGCCACACTGTGCAACGATTGAATGGCCACGGCCGCGATACCGTGACGTTCAAGCTCGGCTGCGATCAGACACACGGTCTGATTGCATATGGGTCAGACCGGGATAAGCAGGGCCGCATCCACTGCATCTGATCTGAGCCGGTGGATAACCTCCGGCAGCGTTTTTTTCACCAGACGCCCCGGTGCGGTGATCGACCCCATAAACGATAAATGACGGTGGTTTACGGAACCAATCCGTCCCGATTGTTCTAATTCCTGCACACGGCTGATAGGGAAAGCCAGATTGGGGTCCTGCTTGAGTCCGGCGTGATCAAAAAGATCGCTACGGTGCGTGTCGGTCAAAGCGAAGACATCGGCGTCTGCGGGAATTTCACGGAAGCTGTAATCGCCGCCGCGAATCGATTCATCAAACGGCGTTTGGCCCGGCAGAACAAATCCGGCACTGGAAATCAACACTATACGGCTGTCTTTCAGGGGTTTCTGCAGCGGTGCCCATGGAACCGGATCGACACGTCGCCAGGGATAGGCTTTCAGAAACAGCCGATACTTTATTGGAAACTCACTCAGATCGCCCAAATTGGATATACCTCATTGAAAAGAGTTATCAGCTTTGGCATTATCGACATGCATGGGGTCTGATGCTTTTGCTGAATTTGACTTATATCATTTTTATTCATATTCGATTTACCTAATCTTCTTTACTGAGGTACAGGTTCTTACCTCAGTTGCAGGAAGTTATGTTATATCGCGTTTAGCATTGCAGTCGAGTTTGGCATTAAATCAAACGCAATTCAATTCTATTTTGCAAGGGATATCATTTTTTCTCCTTAATGAATTTTATTCATTATATTAATGGCTTGACATTCATTAACCCAGTCGATAGAACATCAACCATTGATAGTTGCAATCACTCAGCATCGACAGCACAATAGTGAGCAACCCAGGATTTGCATTCATTCAAGGATCGCAGAGGCAGTCGTCAATTACGCAGTGTTCTATTCCCCCATAACCGAATTGCAGCGAGAATAAGGAGGGTTTACCATGATTGTAAAGAATATCAAAATGCTCATGATCTTTTTACTGGGAATTTTTTTAATCCTGCCGGGAAACACGGCCCTGGCGGCTGAAAAGCCTATTATCGTTGGTGCGCCGCTTTCAACCGCCTTTCTTTATGGATGGGGTCCTGAAAGAGCCTTTACTCTGGCCATTGAGGAAATCAATGCCGCCGGCGGTGTGAATGTGGGCGGCACAAAACGGCCCTTCAAATTAGAGGTCATCGATACGCGGGATCTAGAACCGGGTGTGCCGGTTAGCGAAGCTCTGCTGGCGGTCGAAAAACTGATTTTGGATAAAAAGGCTGATTTTATCGTCGGTGGTCCCGTTCGCTCCGAGGCTGCCCTGGCCGCCATGCCGCTGTTAAGCAAATACAAAAAGGTTTCGATTCTATCCACCGGTGTCCTGACGCCCAAATACCATGCAATGGTGGCTGAAAATTATGACAAATATAAATATTGTTTTCGTATTCATGGCGAAGCCAAAAACCTGGTGGGTGAGATGTTTGCCAATTTTACCGAGCTGAGGGAACAGCACGGCTTCAACAACCTGTTTATCATTGCCCAGGATGTCTCCCATGCGCGCGGTGCGGCCAAAGTCATGAACGCGGTGGCCACCAAACAGGGCTGGAATGTTACCGGCATGGAGATTTACCCCACCGGCGCCACCGATTTTTCAATGGGATTGCTCAAAGCCAAAAACAGCAAGTCCGAAATTATCAATATCTGGATGGATATGCCGGAGAGCGCCATTTTGCTCAAGCAATGGTATGACATGAAAATTCCGGCCCTGCCGTTCGGCTCCACCCTGGCAGCCGCCGAACAGCCCGGTTTCTGGAAAGCCACCGACGGCAAAGGCGAATATACCCTGTGTAATGTGGTTAATGCCGGCAACGCGCCTTCTGAGGCCACGCCCTGGACCATGAAGTTTTACGATGCTTACGAAAAACGTTGGGGCGTCGCGCCTGAAGGATTGGGTGGCTCCAGCAGTTATATGGCCATCTACGTGTTGCGGGATGCCATCGAGCGTGCCGGCAGCCTGGATTCGGACAAGATCGTGGCCGAGCTGGAAAAGACCGATGTGATGGGCGTTTACGGGCGCTTGAAATTCGATCCCAAAAGCCACCAGGTCATTCCGGCCAAAGATCCTGAAACCGGTGCGGTGGGCAGCATTCTGCAGTGGCAGGCCGGCAAGCGGGTTGTGGTTTATCCCAAAAGCATTGCCAAAGGCAGCATTCAATTGCCGCCCTGGATGAAAAAATAATAACTGAATCTTGCATGAAAATTCATGCGTAGTTGAGATTCAATTTCAATATTGCATGTCAGGCAAATTATAGAAAAATAATAAAATATCTATTATGCGGGTTGAAGGTGCTGCCTGCGCTGCGCCTTCAACCCGTTTCATGCCTGTTATTCCCTGATAATACCATGCAGATTTTGATTTACGGTACCATAAACAGTGTCGCTCTGGCGCTATTTGCGCTGGGCTTTGCGATGGTTTACGGCGTCAGTCGTTTGCCCAATTTCGCCCATGGTGCCCTGTACGTGACCAGCGGTTTTATCACCTGGACATTTATCAACACGCTAGAACTGAATTATTTGGTCAGCATCCTGCTGGCGATGTTGGCCACCGGGATTATCGGGGCCCTGATCTACCAGTTCGTTCTGATCCGTATCCGGGGGATGGAAATATCGGAAATTATGGCGACCTATGCCATTGGGTTGGCCATTCTGGAGGGGCTCCGCTGGGGCGGGTTCAGGGGCTTGACCTATACCCTGCCTGCCTTTATCGAAGGCAGCACCGAAATTGCAGGCGTATCGGTGGACTACCAGCGTCTGCTGGTCGTCGGTATCGGTGCGGCGGTGGTCGTGGTGCTATGGTTCTTTACCCATTATACGCGCATCGGTCTGGCCCTGCGCGGAATGGCCCAGGACGAGCGTGCCGCCATGATGTTGGGTATCGACTCGGACCTGATGGCGCTGGCGGCCATGGGATTCGGTTCCATGTTGGCCGCCCTGGGCGCCGTTGTGCTGCTTCCTCTGGGAAATATTGTCGTCGAAGCGGGTTATAACGTTCTTATCTTAGCCATCGCGGTTTGCATCGTCGGTGGCCTGGGCAGCTGGATTGGCGCCGTGCTGGCGGCGTTTATCATCGGTTTTGCCCAAATTCTAACCGTAGTTTACCTGGGGGCCCATTATCAGATGGTCGTCGCCCTGCTGGCGATCATCATCACACTGATTTTAAGACCCTCCGGGCTTTTTGGACTTCAGAAAGAGCTGGAGGAGCGCGTATGAAAGCATCAAAGGAGCAGCGCCGTAAGGAACGATTGGACCGGGGGATCAAGGTTCGATCTGAAAGCATCTATGCCCTGATGTCCTGGCGGGAGCTGTCCTATCTGTTTCTGCCCCGATTCGCGCTGATCGGCGGCCTGTTGATTTTGCCGCTGGTGATGCCCTCCATGTACTGGCAACGGGTGATATCCATTGTGTGCATTTATGCCTTGCTGGCATTGAGTTTTGATTTTCTGGCGCATTACGTGGGCCTGGTGTCATTGGGCGGCGCATTCTTTATCGGAACGGGCAGTTATATTGCTGCCATTCTCAACACGTCATTTGGATTGTCCCCTATCTTTACCATTCCGATTGCCACACTGCTGGGTGCTGTCATCTGTACCTTTCTTTTGCTTCCATGCCTTCCTTTGCGAGGGGTCTATTTTGCCATCGTCACTCTGATGTATCCGCTGCTGCTGGCGCGGGTCATCGAAGCGCTGGATATCCTGGGCGGAACCGATGGGATTGTGGGTATTGAAAGTTTTGCCAACCGCTGGATGGAACAATATTTTATCATTGTGATGGTTCTGTTGCTGCTATTCGGCACCCGTCGATTGGTCAACCAGGATATCGGCCTGGTTTTTAGAGCGGTTAAAGACAATGATCAGTCAGTTCGGGCGTCGGGAATGAGTGTAACCTATTACAAAACCATAGCGGTATTTATTGCATCCGGGATCGGTTGTCTGGCGGGCGCCTATCTGGTTCATTTGTATATGTGGGCCGGCCTGTCGACGCTGGCCCTGGATTTTTCCATTCTACCCATTGCCGCCACCGTCATCGGCGGCTCCGGAACGCTGGTGGGCCCGGTGCTGGGCGCCTTTATTCTGGTACCCATCTCAGAACTGCTGCGGGCATTCGGAACCCTGCGTATCGTCTTTTATGCCCTGATTTTACTGGCGTTCATTATTTTTCGCAGTGAAGGTATCATGGTTTATGGCCAGCGCAAATATCATCAATTTGAAAAGTGGATTAAAGTATGAATACATCGACAACACCGCTGCTGCAGATCAATGAGGTGACCAAAGCCTTTGGGGGCATCCATGCCTTAAATGAGGTCAGTTTCGATCTGCACGAAGGCGAAATCCTGGGCATTATCGGACCGAACGGGTCCGGCAAGACGACCCTGGTCAACTGCATCACCGGCTTTATCGACCTGAGTGGCGGTGAGGTTCGGTATCAGGGCAAAAAAATTTCCGGCAAGCCCCCGCATAAGATCGCCGATATGGGAATTACCCGTACCTTTCAGATCATGCGCCCGTATTACAGCCTTCCGGCTTATAAGAATCTGGTGATTCCACTCTTTTCTCCCCGGGCAAAACGGACCGGCGGCTGGAGAGGCGGCGGCAAGCTGGGGGATCGCAATACGGTCAGTATCGATATTTTGGAAGAATTGGGTTTCGAGCGCGAATCCTTTGTGCCTTACAAAATGGCGTCCAACTTGCCCACCGGCTATCTCAAGCGTTTAGAGCTCGCCCGTTGTCTGGCGTTAAATCCGAAGGTGATCATTTGTGATGAAGTGTTTTCGGGGTTGAGCATGAGTGAAATTGCCAGCATGGTGCCGCTGGTGGAACGACTGCAGATGGAGGGCATCACCCTGATTATGATCGAACATCGCCTCAGGGAGCTGTTTCAGGTGGCCAATCGGATCATGGTGCTCAATTTCGGTGAAAAGCTCATTGAAGGCACTGCCGAAGAAGTCATGGCAGATGAAAAAGTAAAAGAGGCCTATTTCGGATCCGAAGAAGTTGAGGAGGTAATGGCGCATGCTTGAGGCGAATCGGCTGATGGTGTTTTATGAAAATATGCTGGCCCTCAACAACGTCAGCATCAGGTGCGAAAAAAATCAAATTGTCGGTGTCTTTGGCGCCAACAGCGCCGGTAAGTCCACCCTGATGTACACCCTGTCGGGTATCATGGAAGATATCCGGAAAAAGGAGGAAATGGCCGGTGGCGAGCGCATCAGCGTTCTGGGTGACATTACCTATCTGGGTGAAGATATTACAGGCCTGAAGCCCAGCAAACGGGCCAAAAAAGGAATTGTGCTCTGTCCGGAAAGGCGCAGAATCTTCAAGGAGTGCAACGTCCTCGATAATTTGCGGATCGGGGGGTATCTGGCAACATCGGCCCAAGCCAAAGACACGCTGGAATACGTATTTAGAGTCTTTCCGGCGCTTGAAAAATTACAAAAACGAATTGGCGGATTTTTAAGCGGCGGTGAGCAGCAAATGCTGGCCATCGGCAGAGCGCTGATGGCGCAGCCGAGATTGTTGCTGCTCGACGAACCGCTTTTGGGGCTGAGTCCTTTGATCCAGGCGGTCCTGGTGAGGGCCACCAAAGAAA
>JASFIV010000189.1:0-9285 GCA_050122475.1 Desulfobacterales bacterium
GGCCTCTTTTCAGAGAGTACTTACTGATTCACATCAGAACCCGCTATATTTAACTCCCAACCCTTGAACCCTGAACCCCTGAACCCCGACAAATCCTTTATCCCCTTTAAATGACCGCCAATTTCGACTCCATTTGTGATTGGACTGCCTGAATGAACTGGCTCAAAAATCACTCAAGTTTTCGGTGTTATTGCCGATATTTTTTTTTGAGCGTGGGGGGGACCTTAAAAAAGGAGGATGCTATGGAGGCTCAAGATTTTTTGCGAGTCATCAACGAGCTGGAGTTCATTCTGGATGACATCGACGAAATCAGCGGGCAGCTGGATTTGACCAAGACCGAAAACAATAAAATGTTTCGGGCGATCAGCAGCATCGAAAAATCAAAACAAATTCTGGTAGAACTTTTTCCCAACATAAAATCACTAGAATATGATGTCCGCGAGGACCTGACAGCTGAATTAGCGGAAAGTTAATTTCGACTAAAAATATCCTGAGGGGGGATAGGGGACGCTGGCTGAATCGGCCAGCCAATAGCCATCATGAAGACACGGGTCATGCGACACCATATTCCGGGGTATCATCTATTGGTGGCCTCGGTAAACAAGTTCGTCAAGGATGACTGTGTTACGTTGTCTTTGTCGGTGTCGTTTGTTTTTTTGCTTTCCATCATTCCCTTTACCACCCTCAGCATACTGATTTTTGATTTTGTGAAGGGATTTTTCATAACCAATGCTGCTTGGACCGGCAACATTTCGGAAATCCTGGCCGAAGAGATCAATCATATCATCCCGTTTGTATCAAAGAACTGGCTTAAATCCCATGTGGTTAACCCGGATGCCTACAGGTCCTTTAAGGCCATCAATTTTTTAATGCTGCCGCTTATCAGCGGCCTATTTATCAAATCGCTTGAAACCTCCTACCGTAAAATATTCAAGCTGCCGTCGCGTCATTTGGTATTTGGTCAGGCGTTTTATATCATCATTAGCGTTTTTGCCGGGCTGCTTTTCTTTATGTCTAACTTCATCTGGATTATTGTGTCAACGGTGGGGTCTCATGTTCTAAATACGATAAACAACACCCCATATGTGAATCAGATCTATCAACTGGCAATGCCGGTTTTGACGTCCCATCGGCTCAACCTGTTATCCGCTTTGGTTCTGATCGCATTTTATCTGGTTACCATTAAGCTTTTTTTGAATATTAAAATACGGTTTCGACACCGTCTGTTTTCTGCAATTGTTTTCTGCCTGTTGTGGCTGATTGCCCGTCAACTCTTCAGTCTGTACATCAGTCATATCACTGAAGTCAGTGTATTATACGGGTCTTTGAGCTCGGTTATTCTTATCCTCATGTGGATTTTTTATTCAGCACTGGCATTGTTGTTTTCTGTCGAAGTGCTGTACAATCTTCATCGCGGGCATTATCAATACCGGCAATGGTAGATTGCAAAGCGCTCGCCTCGACCCTAAAAGATCCCTAATTTTAAATTGAACCTTAGAGTTGCTTCTCAGAGAATCCTGACTATTTTACCTGATATTGAGCGTTTCAAAATAAAAATAGGATTTATTTTTATCTAAATAAAATTATGTCGATTCAGACATCTTTATTTCAAAGGAGCAATAAGATGAGCGAACCGATTCGAATCACACCCAGTGAAGCCAGGCAAAAAGTCATTTCCGGACGGGCACTGCTTGTTTGTGCCTACGATGATCCCGAGAAATTTAAGAAGAATCACCTGGAAGGGGCGCTGTCATTTTCTGAGCTGCTGGCTAAATTGTCGGCACTGGATAAGAGCCAGGAAATCATTTTCTACTGCGCCTGACCGAAAGAAGCGAGTGCCGCCGGTCAGGCGGAAAAATTGATTAAAGATGGTTATACCGCTGCGACAGTTCTCGAAGGTGGCGTGGATGCCTGGAAAGCGGCCGGTTATCCATTGGTTTAATTATTTCGCATTTATCCTTAATTATGCGAATATAAAGAAAATATTGACATATAGGTCCGTCCAGTTTACAAGATAGGCCACCCCTGATCTAATTATCGGTGAGAGAGGATTTTTAGATGTCGCTACTGTTGCGTAACGCTTTTTGGACCTTATGCCTGTTCATGCTGGTTAGCTGTGCCACTCACGGTTTACCGCGCTGGAGAAACTTTCAAGGCGATTTGCCCGGCCAGGGCTACCAGTCGGTGGAAAGCGGTTTTGCTGTCTCTTCCGCCTGGACTTCCAATCCCTATAAGGTTACGACCTCTTCACCGGTCATTGGCGTTGATTCCGACGGCCGCGAGGTGATTTATTTCGGTACAGTGGACGGCGAACTGGTGGCACTTAATTCAGAGGATGGCACTGAACGCTGGCGTCGATCCTTTGTCTCCGATTATCAATCGACAGCCATTATTTCTACACCCGCTATTTCCAGAAATGGAAACATCTATATCGTCACTAATCAGCGAAATACGGACGGTCGAATAAGCAGTAGCCTCCATAAAGTTGACGAATTCAACAGGATACGCTGGTCATATGCCATAAGCGATGATGGGTTTGCTTCCGGCGCTCCTAAAATCCTGGTATGGGGCGAGGACACGCTTGTATTTATTTATGTGACCATATTGGTTGATGGAAATCCTCAGGGAGCGCTTCTGGTGCTGCACGACAGGGGCAAGGCAGTTGAGCTGCTTGATCGTAAATCTCTGGGAACCTGTCAATGGGGTAGTGCCGAGTTGCAGGTGCGCAGGGAAGATGTGTTTAATGCGTTTACAGCGTTATGGGAATTTACTTCGATATTTCCGCCTGAAACCACCGATGGCGGCAACCAAATTCCGGATATATTTATTGACCCCTCAGTGGCTGTATTTACGGCCCGAAAGTTACCGTTGATTGCGATTGCAGATAATCTTTGCAACATGGGTGCCTTTGAATGGGATGATGAACTCACCGTTGTCTGGCGGAAATTTCACCCCTATGAAAAACATTCTTCTACCGTAATCTTACCCAACGGGTTGATGGTTTTTGGACGGCAAAACGGCTCCGTGCTGGCCCATGATATGGAAACCGGCATAAAGATCTGGTCCTATAATGCCGGCCAACCGGTTTTTGCGACTCCAGCAGCCACCGATTCTTACCTTTTTGTTGTCGCCAAGGATCACATTAGAGTACTGGATCAAAAGGATGGGAGCCTCATTTACGATGCGGGGTCACCCCGGCAGTTTCGTTTGCCGCGTCAGACCTATGCCTCACCGGCGGTCACCCAAAACCGCCTATATGTTTCAACCAGCGCCATGATGACTTTCAGCTACGATCTGTCAACCCGCAGCCAGGATACCAATTTTAGTGGTAACGGTCTGGCGTCCATTGCCCTGGGCAACAACGGTGCCATTTATGCCGTTGCGGCTAACGGAAAAATCTACAAATACCTGGGGCAAAAATAAAACATGCCCACCTTAAGAGGCGGGCATGTTTTATTTTTTTTTCTTACTTTCGGAATTGTCGGGGGCGCTTTTTGACAACTTCGTCATCAGGTCGTGCCAGTCTCTTACTGTCTGGCCTTTCTGGGTTTTGTCAAAGGTATACCGTCTATCAACATGGTCGGCGGCTGCTTCAATAACCCCGGCCGCACCGATGATGGCATAAAGTTGAATGCCTTTTTCTTTGAGGGCGCTCAGTGTTTGGGCGCCCTTCCAGCGCAATAAAGGCGCATCCGGCATTTCTATTTCATCCAGCCAGGTTCTCGCCATGCGAACTCCGGTACCTCGGCTCAGGTAGATCACGTGATATTTTTTTTTTATCTCTTCGACCGCCTGGCGGCCGGCGCCGGCTGCGATTTCCGAGACGACCGCATCTTTGAAGCCGCCTTCGATCTCAATGAGAACGGCCTTTTCACTCTTTTTCATCACCAGCACAATCCCGTTGCCGCTTTCTCCGTCTGAGGTGGCCCGCACTTTGATGATGCCCGCGCGCTGGGGAATGTATTTTCGATACCCGTAGCCATCGCCGCCGGTTAAATTTTTACCCAGGGATTTATCATCCAGAAAAAATTCGACCAGGCGGCCGCCGTCAGCAAAAATTCTGCCCTTGGTCAACACTTTCAGAAAAACAGGCGTTTTGACGGTTGTCACCCGGTCGTAAACAATCACGGCACCAAGGCTGTGGGTAACCGGCAACACCAGCCAGCCGCATAAGATCAAAAAAGGTAGGTATTTGATTTTTATAGAAACCTTCATTTTCGCCATCTTGACACTGTGGGCTCGTTTTTTTAGAATATAGTGATACACAATCAGATGACCTTAAAATAACGTTAAATTTAACCTTTTTACCTTTATCATGACCAACTGGGCCGAGCCAAGTGATTTTAAAGAATGGGGCCAAAGAATGTTCGCCCTGCGCCCCCTTTTGATTTTTACCCTGATCTGCGCCATTTTTATTTTGGAGCTTCGATTTGATTGGATCGAACGGTTTTTAGGATCCTATCTGGTGACCACGAATTCAGAACGACCCGAATCCGGGTCCATCTGGGAAAAAAGCCATCAAGCCCGCACAGCCCAGCAAACCTTAGAACAAATCATTACCGACCGTCAGACCTTACAGCGTGAAGCCCGTGGCGCAGCCTCTTTTACCCAGATTGCCGCCAGCGTTACACCCGAAAACGGTGTCATGCTGTCAGCCGATCATTTCCGCCAGCTCTATATGCGCCTGGCACCCACGATTGCCCGGAAAATAATATCGCCGCTTGATTTGTTGGCGGTTGTCAGCAAGGGGCAATGGCGACGGACGTACTTCGAAAAATCCGGCAGCGGTTTGACCGTTTATTTGCTGGATGCCAACAATCGCGTTTTGCGACAGCTTGAGCTGAACCCGGTTTTGCTATCCCAATTGCAGCGCGGTGAAGTGGCTTTGGCGGAATCATTGGATGAGCTGCCGAATTTTAAAAACCGTATTTATACGGCCGATCAATTTTTTGAATCCCTGGAATCTTTTCATGAAGAAGCCCGTCACAGTATGCTGCCGCATCCGGAATTGTTGTTGGCGGCTCCCGGTCAAATTGTGCGCGTCGGGATTTCGGATGAAACCCAGGCCGGCTTCATCGAACTGGGTTTTGAATTCTTTGCAGATAACGAGCGCCGGGTCTTGGTGGTCCAGGGCCAGGAATGGGCGGTCTGGCGACTGCGAGCGCATCTTGAAGGCCTGGATCAGGATCAGACAATCGGCCAACCCGAAGAACAAAAACAGCATTGGAAACGTTAATGAGCATGTTTGCCGTATGGATGCGCCGCATCAGCACTTTTTTTTACATGGCGCTAGCGCTGGCGGGTCTGGGCGCTTTGCTGGCGGCGGGGCTGTTTTTCATTGCGTTGCGCGATTTACCCCAGGTACCGGATCCCCTCGGCCGCATTATCGAAACGCCCCCGACGGAAATATTTGCATCCACCGGTGAAAGATTGATCATCATCGGCGGTCGGGAAGTCGTTCCCCTTAATCGGATTTCGCCTGAATTTATTCAGGCTGTGATTGCCACTGAAGACCACCGTTTCTGGGAGCATCACGGCCTTGATAAGCTGCGCACGCTTAAAGCCCTGTGGATAACGCTTTTTGAACCTGGGAAAATACAGGGAGCCTCAACGATCACCCAGCAGCTTGCCAAAAACCTGTTCTTCAGTTACCGGCGAACCTATATGCGCAAGTTTCGCGAGTTGATGGTGGCTTTGCAAATTGAAACCCAATACAGCAAACGTGAAATTTTAGAAGCCTATTTGAATCAAATACCCTTTGGCGTCGGGGCTTATGGAATTGAGCAGGCGGCTCGATCCTTTTTCGGCAAACCGGCCCTGGAGCTCAATCTGGCTGAAGCCGCACTGCTGGCCGGTCTGCCCAAGTCGCCTACCCGTTATAATCCTTACCGCTATTTTGAACGGGCTCAGAAAAGACAGCAGCTGGTGCTGGCACGCATGGTTGCGGTCGGCTACATTACGGCCGAGGAAGCAAAAGCGGCTGGGCAGGCCAATTTGCAATTGGCACCCCTTGCCGCCGGCACACCCAGGGGCAGTTACTTTCTGGATCTGGTTTTAAATGACCTCGAAGAGCGTTACGGCCCGGAAGTGGTTTACCACGGCGGGCTAAAAGTCAGCACCACCCTGGATCCCCAGCAGCAGGCCTGGGCCATCGAGTCTTTGCAAAGCGGGTTGCTAAAGCTCGATCAACTGTCGGGGATTACCCGTACAGACGATCCGGGCGCGGCCCATTCTTCTTCGCATCCGCAGGGCGCGCTGGTGGCAGTTGAATGTACCTCCGGAGCCGTCAAAGCCATGGTCGGGGGCAGAGATTATTCGGAAACCGAATTCAACCGTGCCGTCGAAAATAACCGTCTGCCCGGGTCCGGTTTCAAGCCCTTTCTGTACTATGCGGCATTCGAAAAACAAAAATTGATGCCGACCAGTGTTTTCGTCGACAAGCCCATAACGATTCCGGTTGTCGGTGCCCCTGACTGGCGGCCGAAGAATTTCGGACGTGAATACGAGGGCCCCATGATCTTAAAGCAGGCCCTTATGAAGAGTGTGAATGCCGTCGCGGCGCAGTTGGTTGAACGCGTCGGACCCGATGCAGTGATCGATGTGGCCCGTCGCTGTGGAGTGACCAGTCCACTGTCACCTGTCTATTCCCTGGCATTGGGCACCTCCGGCGTAAGTCCGCTGGAGATGGCGGCGGCCTTTTCCACTTTTGCAGCCGGTGGCGTTCAACATAAACCGTTCTGGATCCGGCGAGTGGAAGACCCTTTGGGCCGGGTGCTGGAGGAGCATATCGTTCGTGGTCAGCGCTCACTGGACGCCAGCATTGTCTATCAGGTCGTCGATATGATGCGCGGCGTTTTGGTCGGTGGTACCGGACGGGTTATCCGGCGGTTGGGCTTCGATCTGCCGGCCGCCGGTAAAACCGGCACCACCGATGATTATCGCGATGCCTGGTTTACCGGGTTCACACCGACTCTAAGCGTCAGCGTCTGGGTGGGATATGACCGCGGTGTCAGCATGCGTGATGTAAACGGCGTCGGCATAACCGGCGGTCGAGGGGCAGCGCCAATCTGGGCGGATTTCATGATCAAGGCCACCAGCGGGGAACCGGCCCGGGAATTTGTTGTCCCATCCGATATCCACTTTGCAACGGTGGATCCGATTAACGGGGCAATTGCCGGCCCGTGGGTACAAAAGAAGGTAAAAGTAGCCTTGCGTGCGGGGCAGACGGCATCGGATGTACCGGTCCAACACACCGAAACGGTGACGAGCGGACCCGCAACAGAAATCATGGATGAAGCAACACTGCAAAAGGGAGATGAACCCGCCACACAGACGGTGGGTCAACCTTTTGTTGAATCGGCAGACAAGTCTGCTATTCGAGAAGAAGAGCTGCCCCCAGAATAACATAGGCATAGCGTTTCAAAATAAAAACAGGGCTTAATTTTATTTAAATGTAATTCTGCCGATTCAAACATTTTTATTTTGAAACCCTGCGGGATTGCCGATCTTACCGCATCTACTGTGTTAGATACCGTTCCGCATAGGCGACTATAGCGAAACGCCATCTGCCTTTTAGCTGCGGCAACCTCGACAATCGCTCAGCCTATGTATAACCAAGGTTGAGCATGTCAAATTAAATTTACTGGTGTTTCGTGTTTGGTGTTTCGTGTTTCGTTTTTGATCCGTTGACGGTTGCGAATTGACTGCAATACACCAAACACTAAACACCAAACACCAAACACCAAACACTAAACACCAAACAATGCTTTCCTATCTCAAACATATTGCCGTGCGGCTCTGGCTGACGGTTCTTTTCGGCGGTGCCGCCAGCCTCTGGGTGCTTCCTTCCTTTCAGGACCGAATCGGGCTTGCCTGGACACCATTGCCGGTTTTGCTCATTATGTTTGTCGCATTTGTGCTCATCGGCTGGGTTTCGAACCGTTGGGGGCTGAGCACCGTTCAGCACCTCATCCATGAAGCCGGCATTTTTGAAAGAGATGGCATGGTGGCCGAGGCCGAAAACCGGTTCCAGCGCGCTTTGGCCATTTTCGACAGTTTTTTGATTTCTCCGGTGGCCAAAAAGCAAAAGGCCGTGCCTTTAAGGGCGCGTATCGCCCGTTTTTATCTGGCTCGCGCCAGCAAAAGCGACGCCATTGAGAGATTTCTGGTATCTTACCTGTACACCAATCCGCGAGATGAGGAAGTTGCCGAAAGCTGGATCGAGCAAGTTGAAAATCGTGGCGGTCTGAGAGAAGAACACCAGGAACTGGCTTACCTTATCGGCCGTGCGCAACCCCAAAATACGACCATCCAGGTGATATTGGCCCGTTATTACCTGATGCTGGAAAGGACGGATTTTCCGGCGCTGCAAACCTACCGGCGGGCGCTGGGGGCTAAAGAAAAGGTATCAGCCGAATTTCTCAATGATCTGGCAGCGCTTTTCCTGCAGGAAAGACGGGCGGATGAGTGGGCCCTGGAGATGTATCTTAAAGCGATTGAATACAGCGACCAGCGGTCTGCCATTTTAAGAGGCATTGCGGCTTGTGTGCGCTGGATTGCGCCCGGCGAGCGCAACAAACCACTGTTGCAACAGGCCTACACATATCTGGAAGGCCTCGATCCGGTTGACATAAAGAAAATGAGCGCTGGATTCAAACCCCCGGTTCAGCCTTCCGATAAACGTGCCGCACAGCAATCCCTTCAGCAGCGGGCATCATTTTTAAAATCAGCCGGGGTGGTGCTGCAGACCTTTTATGAAGATGTCACGGCCGCGCCGGTATGGGTTTTACGGTTGATTCGCCGGTCTATGCAATCGACACGGTCAAGAAGAGTGCTGGCGGGTGTCCTGCTCACGGTTTTGGCAGCAGCCGTCATCGCCCTGGTGATCAATACGGCTTCGCATCTGATCAAGGTTGAGAAGCCGGTAGCCCAAAAAGTCGAGAAAACTCCCGAAGTAATCACCGACCCCTTTACCCTGCAGGTGGCCGCCTACCTGAAACCGACCTATGCCCAAAAATATGTCGAACAACTTAAAGAACAGGGTTTAGGTGCATATTGGCGAGAAGCGATCAGCGCCAATAAAAAATGGTACCAGGTGCGGGTTTCTCATTTTGCGGATAAGAAATCCGCCCGGGACTTCGGCGAATCACTTAAGACGAGAGGGATCATCGACGATTATTACGTGGCGAATTATGTTGCACCGAAATAGATTCAGGGTTGAAAGGTTCAGATAAAATGAGAAGGCTGGTCTCCAACGAGCTGTGATATGATCACGCTCAAATTCAT
>JASFIV010000190.1:0-9141 GCA_050122475.1 Desulfobacterales bacterium
CCATGTTACGGATTACGGAAAGAAATCCGGCGCCAAAAAATGGGGAGAGATCAAAATTTTCCATGGGCTTGTCGATCGGGATCGGCACGTTTTTCAAAAACCCGCGCACCTCGCCAAACGTATTGGCCTCCACCGTAAGGCCTTTGATCGGCCCCGAGCATTCGATTTTTAAACTGACACTCTCAATACCCTTTATATTAGCTGACATTAGTGCAACACCCAGATAGGCACGACCCAGCACTAAAGTTTCCAGAATACCGAGCTCATGGTTGGCGCGCATTTCATTGACCATATGGGTGCCGTGCAGAACCGCGCCGCGTATAACACCATCGGCCAGCAAAAAATTGTAAAGGCGATCTTTAGCACTGGCTATTAGTCGCTCTTTTAAGGATTCAGCAGAAAGCTGTTTTTTGATCATGGTTTGATTTCCTGTTTTGAATGCGAGGCCATGCCGGTTGGCGCCGGCATGATCTGCTCTTCTGCCACAATATAGACACGATCCCCGATAGACGGGTGTATGAGGTGATGCCCGGTGAAACTGCCAAATGCCGGCAAGATAGCATAATCCGGCGAGAAATAAAAACAGGCAAAGCGCTCATGACGCCGCCCTATACCCTTTAAACGAACAGCCGGATGGACATGTCCGGCAATCGTGTAGCTGTTGGATCGGCGACAGGGTTGATGTGAAAATGTGATGGTTCCCACGCGATATTTGCTTTGGATGCGGTCAATTTTTAGCTCCATGGGCGGATCGCCGGAGCCACGGTCATGATTGCCCTGAATCAGCCTTATGTTAAGATCTGGAAACTCTTGGCGCCACCGCTGTAATTCGTGCAACACGTGGCGGCTCTTGCTTCGGGCAGTATGAATCAGATCGCCCAGGATGAGCAGTTGTTTGGGCCGGTGCAAACAGATCAAATCCGCCAGACGATCCAGGTCATAACGGGTGGTTCCCTGGGGAATGGCGATGCCGTGCGAGCGAAAGCTTGCTGCTTTGCCGAAATGCGGATCGGCGATCAGCAGAATCTGCTGCTCCTTCCAAAAGGCTGCACGCTGTGCCATTAGAAGGAAATGGTTATTTTGAATGGATTGCCAGGTGTATTTCATTTTCGATTGTCAAAATGTTTGTCGTGTTTTTATAAGCAGCTCATTCGGTTGATGGTTCCATCGTTCATCATGCTTCTGATGACACGTGATCCGCCGCCGATTCAAGCTGCAACTGCATCTTGCGGACCCGATCCGTCAATTTTTCCGAACTGACCTTGGCCCGCAATCGGTTGACCATGATAGGAAAGGCCAGCGGCGTGGGATGCCGGGCATCAACGATGCGTATTTGGCTTGCCGACATCTTGTTCAGGGTGGCTGTCAGACGCTGATGCTCCAATTGGTTTTCCAGGACCTCGCGATTGGCCTGCGCCACTAAAAAATTGTCCGGATCGTAGCGCTTGAAAACATTGAAAATCAGGCTGCTCGATGCCTGAATCTGACTGTTTTTCTTTGGCCTCCCGGGATATCCTTGAAATACGAGTCCGGCAATTCTGGCAATTTCGCGAAACTGTCGCCGGGCCATTTCCGACACATTGACACTTTGTAAAATATCCTCAAGCAGGTTGTCGGCGGCGATCAGTTTTTTCACATTCGACCGCTGTAGCGGGATTTCGGCATCTGACAGTAGTTCGAAGCCGTAATCGTTGACCGCCATGGAAATCGTAAGCGGTTTGAGTTTCGACAGGCGATAGGCCAGCAGCGCCGCCAGGCCCTCATGCGTCAAATGGCCCTCAAACGGATAAACGAAAAGATGAAAACCATCACGGGATTTGAGGCGTTCGATCAGCAGCGTGTTTTCATCTGGAAGCAGCGACCATCGTGCCTGCAATTCGAGCAGCGGTTTGACGGCAGCTAATTCGGTTGTATCGAAGCGGTTCTGACCGGCGAGCTTCATTTGCTGCCGAACAGCATAGGCCAACTGGCTTGAAAGCGGCATGCGGCCTCCCATCCATTGGGGTACCGGCCCCTTGTGCGGGCCCGCTTTTTTGACCAGGAGCGTCATATCCTTAATCTTGACAAATTCCAGCTTATGACCGGCAAAAACGAAACGGTCTCTTTTTTTCAGCCTGGAAGCAAAGCTTTCTTCGATGGTTCCCAGCCGTCTTCCATTGCGATATTTTACAGCCATAGCGGCATCACTGGTAATGGTGCCGATATTCATGCGATGTCTTTTGAGGATCTCTGCGGTGCGCACGCGGTAGGCGCCGTTTTTGCGGACGAGCCGGGAATATTCGGGATAGGCTTTTAATGTCGGTCCGCCACTGGTCACAAAGTCCAGGACGCGCTTAAAATCGTTTTGGGTCAACCGACTGAATGCATGTGTGGTTTTGACTTCGCGGTATATATCTTTGGCTGAAAATCCGGCGCCGGCAGCGATGGTGATCAGGTGCTGGGATAAAACATCCAGGGGATTGATCACCGGATGTCGCAGCTCAATATGGTTTTCGGCAATGGCCTGTCTGGCCGCTGCAATTTCAACCAGCTCAAGCGCATTGGTCGGTACACAGGTGATGCGACTGCTTTCACCCGGCTGATGCCCGCTGCGGCCGGCCCGCTGCATCAAACGGGCAATACCCTTTGGGCTGCCGATCTGAATCACGCGGTCAACCGGCAAAAAATCGACTCCCAGATCAAGGCTCGAGGTACAAACCACACATTTCAATTGACCCTGCTGCAGCTGGCTTTCGACAAATTGGCGCTTTTTTTTGTCCAACGAGCCATGGTGCAAGGCCATGTGACCCGCCCAATCGGGCCGGGCTTCCAGTATGGCCTGGTACCAGATCTCGGTTTGAGAGCGTGTATTGGTAAATACCAAAGTGCTGCGGGCGTCTGCGATGGTCTGGATGACCTGCGGCAACAACTTGAGCCCCAGATGTCCGGCCCATGGAAAGCGCTCGATGTGCTCGGGCACCACGCTTTCAACGGCGATTTCTTTGGGCATCAGCCCCTGTATCTTACGGCCGGACATGGCCCGGGCCCCCAGCAATACCTGCATGGCGCAATCGGTGTTGCCCAAGGTTGCTGAAAGACCCCAAATTTGCGTGTGTGGACGCCAGCCTTGCAAGCGGGCCATAGCCAGTTGCGTCAAAACCCCGCGCTTGCTGCCCATCAGTTCGTGCCATTCATCGACAACAATGGCAGCCAGGGAACTGAATTTATGCCTGGCACCGGGATATGAGAGCAGGAGCGAAAGACTTTCAGGGGTGGTAATGAGTACCGCGGGCAACTGTTTTTGCTGGCGAGCCCGCACCGAGGCTGGGGTATCTCCGGTGCGCGTTTCTACCTTCCAATCCAGCTCAAAATACGCAATGGGTTCGCGCAAGGCTTGGCCGATATCAGCCGCCAAGGCTCGCAGCGGGGTTAGCCACAAGACCTTTAACGGTATCATTTTGTCCGCTGCACCTTCAGATTGACTAGCGGCAGGGAGACCGTTGCACTTTTCAGTCAGTGCTGCAATCACCGGGCCCATAAAGGCAGCATAGGTTTTTCCAATACCGGTGGGTGCGTGTATCAAGCCGCTATGGCCCTGCAGGTATGACTGCCAGGCCTGTCTCTGGAAATCAAACGGCTGCCATTTTTGCGATTGAAACCAGCGCACCACCTGATTAACGGTCGGGCGATATTGGTTTGCAGGTGTTGGTCGGGGTTCGGTCATCTTTCCTCGAGCGTCAAGCTGCGGTCAGCAGGGATTTTAATGTTTGCAGCGTATCGGCATCCTGAATTCTTTTATCGGATCGCCAGCGTGATATGCGCGGAAATCGGACGGCGATGCCGGATTTGTGACGGGACGACTGGCGGATATCTTCAAATGCAATTTCAAATACCAGCTGCGGTTCAACCGATCGCACCGGCCCAAAACGCTCCAGTGTGTGCGTTCGAACGAAGCGGTCCACCTGGCGGATTTCCGCATCGGTCAACCCTGAATAGGCCTTGGCAAACGGCACCAGTTTATCTGCATCCCAGACGGCAAAGGTGTAATCGGTATAGAGTCCGGATCGTCGTCCGTGGCCGCGCTGGGCATACAGCAGAACGGCATCGACCATCAGCGGATCCACCTTCCACTTCCACCAGTCACCCCGTCTGCGGCCCACCCGGTAGGGGGATGATAAGCGTTTCAGCATCAGACCTTCGACGCCCCGGCTGCGGGCCTGCTCTCTGGCGGCTGCCAGTTGCTGCCAACTGCCGGCGGTGACCGGCGATATCTTCACAATATGCTCATCCGACAACGCTGCCAGGATACGGGTCAGGGCTTCAAATCGCTGCCTGAGTGCGCGGTCGCGAACATCGTTTCCATCGACTTCCAAAATGTCATAGGTCATGAGGATTACCGGCACCGCTTTAAGCAGTTTAGGGCCGATGTTTTTGCGGCCGATGCGGCGTTGAAGCTCTGAAAAATTCAACGGTCGATCATTTTCCCAAGCCAGGATCTCACCGTCCAGGACGGTCCCGTTGGGTAATCTTTCAGCGGCCTGTACGATTTCTGGAAATTTACCGGTGACCAGTTCCTCGCCCCGCGACCAGATAAACACCCGGTCTTTGCGTTTGATGACCTGGGCGCGAATGCCGTCCCATTTCCATTCAGCCTGCCAGTCTTCGATGGCGCCTAGCGCACTTGTTTCCTGATCGAGCGGATAGGCCAGGTAAAACGGGTAAGGCCGGCTGATGTCGGTATCGCGCGTGTCGGTCGACAGGATTTGTTTGTAAGTTTCGGCATTGGGCGTCCATTCGCCCATCAAACGATGGGCAATGACAGCGGCATCGATGCCGCTCATCTGCGATAACGCCCGGGTCACCAGACGCTGGGACACGCCCACCCGAAAAGCGCCGGTGATCAGTTTGTTGCATACAAATCGCTGCGGACTGTCCAGCTGCTGCCAGGCTTCAATGATGGCTCTCTGCTGTATAGCCTCTTCTTTTCCCCTCAGGGGGAGTAGGATTTCTTCGACCCAGGTGTGCAAGGGCCGGTTTTGCAGTCGGGTGCTCAATGGTAATATCAGGGTGATGGTTTCCGCCAGATCACCAACCACATCATAGGAGGCATCAAACAACCAGTCGGGAATCTTGGCCAGATGGGCGGCCCATTCTTTTAGCTTGCGCGTCGGGACCACCTGTCGTGGCTTGCGGCCGATCAGAAAATGGATGGCCCAGACGGCATCCTCCGGGGGCGCTACCTGAAAATAATTGACGAGGGCCTTAATCTTAACATTGGTTTTGGTGGTTTCATCCAGAGCCCTATATAGTTGCGAAAATAATTTCATAAAGAATGTTGTCTAAATGATTGGGGGACGTAAAATTTTTCCATCCAACCCCTGATATTTCATTTCGCGATCGATTTTAGAAAAACGCACCGATCTCTCAAATGTTCAGAAGCGGTTGATGGCCTATGCCTCGGTGCGATCGATTCCGCTGTTGAATTGTGTTTCGACCTGACGGGCGTCCAGGCCCCGCTCCCGCAGAAACTGAACCACTTCGGCTGAGTAGCCGTGCGTGACCCAGACGGTTTCGGCCTCGCTGGCCATGATCGTGTCGATCAAACCGCTCCAATCGCAATGATCCGAGAGCACAAATCCCCGATCGACGGCCCGTCGGCGTCGCATGCCCCGGATCTGCATCCATCCGGAGGTAAAGGCTTTACCGGGATTGGCAAATCTTTTGGTGTATGCCGGCGTATCGGATGAGGGAGGTGCCACCACCATCGCCCCGACAAACCTGTTTTTATCCTCAACGGTGGCCACGTGGCGGGTGGCCGGCAGCGAAATACCCGCCTGTCGATAACATTGATTGACGTTTTCAACCGCGCCGTGGGTGAAAATCGGGCCAAGGGCCGCATCCAGGCCGGCAATTACTCGCTGGGCCTTGCCCAGTGAATAGGCAAATAATACACTGGTTTTTGCCTGGGCCTGGTTGGATTTCCACCAGCCGTTGATATCTGAGAAGATGTCAGCTTGCGGTCGCCACTTAAAGACCGGCAGACCAAACGTCGATTCGGTCACAAAGGTATGGCATTTCAGTTGCTCGAAAGCAGCGCAGGTCGCATCCGTCTCGATCTTATAATCGCCGGAAATCACCCAGATCTCACCTTTATGTTCGATTCTGACCTGGGCCGATCCGAGAACATGCCCGGCCGGATGCAAAGATACTGATACGCCGTTGAGGCCCACCGTTTCACCATAGGCAACCGGCTGCAGCCGGATATCATCGCCCAGACGCAGCCGTAATATTCCTTCACTATCCTTAGCGGCCAGATAGCGTCGGCTTCCCGGGCGGGCATGATCGGCATGCGCATGGGTGATAACCGCGCGGTCAACCGCCTGCCAGGGATCGATGTAGAAATCGCCGCGCTGGCAGTAAATGCCTGCATCTGTTATTTTGAGTAGTTCCTTTTTCGGCATCTTCCGATCGCTTTCACGTTGATTTTTAACCATTCGTTAACATAATTACCCATGAGGTCTTTGCAATATGTCAGTTGCGAGCTAATAGTTTAAAATGGAAATGAATAGTGACATCGTCATCATCGTTGGAGCGGGCATAGCCGGTCTGAGCTGTGCCCGGCGACTGAATGACGCCGGCATTCGGTTTCTCATTGTTGAGGCTTCGGATCGCATCGGCGGGAGGGTTAAAACCGATCGTATCGATGGCTTTTTACTGGATCACGGTTTTCAGGTTCTGCAGGATGCCTATCCCGAGGCCCAGCGGCAGTTGGATTATGAGGCCCTGAATTTACACTCTTTTGCACCCGGCGTTATCATAAGGACCGAGGGTCAATTCCATCGCCTGGCCGACCCGCGGCGCATGCCGCAATATGTAAAGGAGACCCTGCGGGCACCGATCGGCTCTTTTTCCGACCGCCTGAAACTGGTGCGACTAAGCCGCCGGGTCAGTCGCGGTTCCCTGGCGGATCTTTTTCGGCAGCCGGATATGCTGACCATTGATTTTCTGCGGTCCGAGGGGTTTTCCGAAATCATGCTCCGGCGATTCTTCAAACCGTTTTTTAGCGGGGTGTGTTTGGATCCGCACATCCGCGTGTCCAGCAACTTTTTTCAATTTGTATTTCGCATGTTTGTCAAAGGGGACGCGACCTTGCCGGCTGGGGGCATGGCGGCCATCCCGAAGCAGCTGGCGGCAGGCTTTCCGGACGGTGCTGTCCGAACCGGCGCGCGAGTGGCCTCTGTGGGTGAGGGCCATGTCAGGCTCGAATCCGGCGAAGATCTGAAGGCGCGCGCGGTGGTTGTGGCCACCGACGGCCCCGAAACCACGCGCCTGCTGGGAACCGGCGAAGCGATTACTTCCCGCCCGGTGACCTGTGTGTACTATAGTGCCAACCGTCCACCGGTCAAAGAGCCCTTTCTGGTGCTCAATGCCGACGATAGCGATGCGGTCCACAGCCTGAGCGTGCCCAGCCTGGTGGCACCGACCTACGCACCTGCAGGACAGGCGCTCATATCGGTCGTGGTGCTCGGCTATCAGGATGTGCGGGATAATGCCTTAGAAAAAAAGGTCAAAAACCAGCTTTCGGGCTGGTTCGGATCAGCGGTTGCGGATTGGCAATTTTTAAAAGCGTATCGCATCCGGCATGCGCTGTCCGATCAGGTACCGCCGCTGCACAATCCGACTGTGCCTGTCGGCCAGATCAAGCGGGGCATATATGTTTGCGGAGAATATCGCAGCGCGCCGTCCATTCAGTGGTCCCTGGTGTCCGGCCGGCAGGCCGCCGAAGCACTTATGGCGGATCTCAAACAATAGGGTGCTGGCTGATGATTATTTGCACTAAAACCATGCTTTGAAGTTCTGAAAATTTTCAGCTTTATGTTTCATATGGGATTATGAAATCCATCGTAATTACCGAGTAGCGACTCATAGCCGATTTTTAAACTTTGACCAATGCGTAGGTTTCGTATGGCTAATATGCACCTGCTCAATTCTTTGTTGGACCGGGATTTGTCTTTTTTTACTTCAACAATTAAAAAAGATGCTCTTGGAACCAGTCTATTGCCAGGTCCGCGGCTTTTGACAGCCACGGATCTTTATACAACGCAAAATGAGTTATCGGCAAAACAGATAACGCTTTAGGCTCGCGAGCTTTCTCGTAAGTTTCCTTGACAGCCTCGATGGGAATCACATTATCATATTATCCGGGTATTAACAGAAGAGCTGTCGGTGCCATTAAGTGGATCAAACTCACTGGATCGAACTCGCAAGCTTTTTCCAAGGACTCTATTGTTACCTCATTTTTCCAATTTGGCACAGACTCCCGGAATTCCATATACCACTCATAGGCGTCCTTATTGGGAAGAACGCACGGATCTCCTTCGAGAGCCACCACCTTCATATAGCTTGGGTTCCCGGTCTTGTAACGCTGAACGCGATCCTGGATCAACAATTCTCCTAACCGGTCCCAGGCCTCCGGGTCTTTCTTCCGACGAGACTCCGGGTTCAATGTTGACGGGACCTGTGCAACAACTGCCTTAACTCGCTTATCGTGCGTACCCACATATAGACCAAGGCCTCCGCTATAAGATGTTCCCCAGACTCCAATGCGTTGAGGATCCACTTCAGGCCGGTCGGAAAGCCAGGTGATACCGTTGCGATAGTCCTCCACCATCTCTAAAGCGAAAATCTGATTCCGCGGCTCGCCCTCGCTCTCGCCCCAGAATCGGTAGTCGAAAACTAACGTCACAAAACCTGCTGCAGCGAACCGTTCGGCGAAACCTGTAAGCCCCATCTCTTTTACACCTGCAAAACCATGGGCCATGACTATCCCCGGAGCTGTTTGCGCTTCGGCCAAGCTGTCTGGCACGTAGAGCCAACCGCGGCTGCATCTAAACAAAACCAGCGCAGCGGCGGCTCCGCACTATTGACGAGATCTAAGATCTCTTCCGAGAGCTGCTGCGAGTTAGCGTAGTACATGCTGTGTGTGAATCGGTAGATGAGCAGGCCGGGGACCGCCTGTGCCTTGGTTGCCACGGGTTGCGCACGCCAGGCGCCTGACTCGGCCGGCACAAGCACTGCGTTCTTCGGGCGATAGCCGCGCCGCGTGTGATCGATTAGCGACAGCACGATGGCAAGCAGAATTCCTTGCTCAACACCGACAAA
>JASFIV010000191.1:0-9123 GCA_050122475.1 Desulfobacterales bacterium
GTAACCGATACAATTTAAATATGCGCAGTATCGGCAGCGGGGGCGAAACGTTGGGAGAGGAGCTTCTGGAATGGGGCCGCGAAGTTTTCGATCTGACCATCAATGAATTTTACGGCCAAACAGAGGCAAATCTGATCGTGAGCAATTGCTCGGCCATCATGCAAAATCTGCCCGGGTCGATGGGCAGGGCGGTCCCGGGGCACACCCTGGCGGTGGTGGATGGCGAGGGCCAGCGGGTACCTGCAGGCACGGTCGGTGAAGTGGCCGTTCAGCGTCCCGACCCGGTCATGTTTTTAGAATACTGGAAAAATCCGCAGGCCACTGCGGATAAATATGTAGTTGATTGGTGCCTGACAGGCGATCTGGCCAAACTGGACGAAGCGGGGTATTTTTGGTTTGTGGGCCGCAAGGATGATGTGATCACCAGCGCCGGTTACCGTATCGGGCCGGCCGAGATTGAAGATTGTATTATGAAGCACCCGGATGTGGGTATGGTGGCGGTTGTCGGCAGCCCGGATGAGGTTCGGACCGAAATTGTCAAGGCCTTTATCGTCCTCAAGGCCGATGTTGCAGCCGGTGATGATGTCGCTGCCGACATTAAAGAATTTGTTAAGGTTCGATTGGCCGCCCATGAGTACCCAAGGGAAATTGAATTTGTCGACGAGCTGCCGATGACGGCCACCGGAAAAATCATGCGCAAGGACCTCAAGGCTCTGAAGATCAAACGGAAATCGGAGGCGTAAGGGACCGAAATACAATTTACCACGAAAGCACGAAAATAAGAAAACACGAAAAAGAATAAAAATCTCGTGCTTTCACTCTTTCGTGTTCCGTGGTTTTAATATTTACATCCTCTAGAAGCCTAACTTGTGTAGTCTCACGCCAAACAGCCAAGTTCGCAAAGACAAAGATAGAAAATATATTTTTATAAAGCTTTGCGACTTTGCGTCTTTGCGTGAGGTTAACTTTACGCTTCAGGAAGCCTAACCACCAGGACCGGCTTTTTACAGCGCCTGACCACCCGCCGCGACACGCTGCCCATGACCGCATCTGCCAGGACGCTGTGGCCGTGGGCACCCATAACGACCATATCGTAGTCGTTATTTTCAACCTCTTGCATAATTTCAGCGACGGGCTTGCCGATGGTGACCTTGATTTTATCCGTGATAAACGGACATGACGGCAGCTCGGCCTGTACATCATCACAGAATTTGGTAAGTCTCGTTTTGAGGGTTTCAATAACCTCTTTTTCATTGCTACCCCGGAGCTCATCCCATTTTTCCTGGCCGATAATGCTAACCACCAGGTTGTCGGTGGTGGGCGATATATCTTCTAAAACATGCATAATAGTGATACCGGCATCGTATCGGTTGGCCAGGCTGGCGGCATAGCTGAATGCATAACGCGCATTTTCTGAAAGATCGGTGGTGAACAGAATTTTTTTTATTTCAGGTATCATCGTTTCTCCTACAGGGCCTTGTCATTACTCGCAAATCAAAAAGTACTTTGTCGATTTTTAACCATAAGCTCGAATAACAGCCTTTTCAAATACATATAACAGATAACAGATAACCACTAACTATTAATCTAGTCCGGATTGTTTTCGAATGGCGCGACCGATAGCAGACACATCATCGTCACCGTAGCCGCTGGCAATGAGGCCGTTCTCGATTTGTTCGACCAGGGCAGTGGCCGGAAGTGTTACCTCCAATTCACGTGCTGTTTGTAATGCGATTCCCAGATCTTTGTGGTGCAGCTTGACCCGGAAACCCAGCGGGTAATCATTGTTGACCACATTGATGCCGCGGTTGTGCAACACCCATGAACTGGCGGCACCGCCGCTGATGGCCGCGATCACTTTTTCCATATGCAGCCCGGCTTTCATGCCCAGCGTTAATCCTTCGGCCACGCTCAGATAGGTGCCGGAAATGATAATCTGATTGATGGCCTTGGTGATCTGCCCGGCGCCGATGGGCCCTACATGGGTGACGGTTTTGCCCATGATGTCCAGGATCGGCAATGCTTTTGCAAAATCGTCCGGATCCCCTCCTACCATGATGGCCAGGGTTCCGTTGTTGGCCCCTTCCGGTCCCCCGGAGACCGGCGCATCCAGCATTTTAATGCCTTTTTGTCCCAGCGCCTCTGCCATTTGACGGGTAGCGCTCGGGCTGATGGTGGACATGTCGATCACAATCGCGCCCTGCGGTGCCCCATGAATGATACCTTCGGCGCCCAGAACCACTTCCTCCACATCGGGTGTATCACTGACCATGGTGATGATAATCTCAGCGCCTTCAGCGGCTTGCCGGGGTGATTCCGCCCGCCGGGCACCTTCTTTGGCAAGGGTCTCTTCCTTTCCCCGGGTGCGGTTGTATACGCTGACCTCGTGGCCGGCCTTTAAAATATTGAGCGACATGCCCACACCCATAGTTCCCAGTCCAATAAATCCGATCTTCATAAATTACCTCCGTTGATTGTTATTCCAAATATTTGCTTTTGGTGGGTTTAACCATACACGATGGCTATATGCGGCCGGCGCACGGCGTAAGGGACACGGCACACGCTAAAAGCTATTCAGATTCGAAGTTTTACCCTTGCTCCCTGCGCCTTATGCCTGTTTCATTTTACCTGCAAGTGAAATATCTTTGATTAAGTTAACTATAGCCTTGACCCTTTAAGGTTCCATAAATATCTTACCCGGATTGAGCAGCCCCTTGGGATCGATCAGATCCTTGATGCGGCGCATCAGCTGATAACTGTCGCCATGCTCGAGTTGCATGAACTTGCGCTTACCGATACCGATGCCATGCTCGCCGGTACAGGTGCCGCCCAGCTGCACCGCGCGGGTGACAATTTGCGCATTGATGTCTTCCAGCATTGACCACTCTTTTTCATTGTCAGGGTCACCCACCAGAACCACGTGCAGATTTCCATCGCCGGCATGACCGAAGACATATCCGGCAACCGGGTGATCATCCACCAGCTTTTGTGAGAACACAATCATTTCAGGATACCGTGAGATGGGAACCGCCGCGTCCACGATCAGGGTTTCATTGCCCGGATGGGCGCGGTGAATGGTTTCCCAGGCTTCATGGCGAGCGCGCCACAGTTGGGCGCGTTCATTGGCCTCGACGCCAAACTGAAATCCGGTGGCCCCACAATCCTGGCATAATTCTCTGGTCAAATCAGCTGTTTCCTGCAGGGTGGCCGCACTGATGCCGTGAAATTCACAAAAAAGCGATGGCACTTCCGGAAGCCCCAGGTTTTTTTCACGGTTCATCAGATTGATCAGCTGCGGTGGAAGCAGTTCCAGAGCGGCCGGTTCCAATCCGGAGCCGATCATGACCGCCACGGCCTGTGAGGCCTCATCCAGCTGACTGAAGGTAATCGTAACCGCCAGGTGGTGGCTGGGAATGCCGGTCAGCCGCAGAGTGGCTTCGGTCACCACCCCCAGGGTGCCTTCAGATCCAACGAACAGACGCGATAAATCATAACCCGAAGAGGATTTATGGGCTTTGCAGCCGGTGTGGATGATGTTTCCTGAGGGCAGCACTACCGTAAGTTTCATGACATAATCTTTGGTGGCACCATATTTGACGGTTTGAACCCCAGAGGCATTATTGGCAATCATGCCACCGATAGTGGCATCGGCACCGGGATCGGGCGGGAAAAACAGCCCTTGCTTGCCGGCCTGGCGGTTGAGTTCTTTGCGTAAAACACCGGGCTGAACGTCGGCCTGCAGATCCTGGGCACGAATGTCCAGGATTTGATTCATCTGCGTCATGTCCATGACGAGTCCGCCCAGGGTGGGCACGGGATTGCCTTCCGTACTGGTTCCCGCTCCCCAGGGGGTGACGGGCACGTTCTGATCATAGGCCCAGGCAAGAATATGGGAAACCTCGGCGGTGGTGACCGGCCAGACAATTCCGGCCGGCAACCGTCCGCGATGGGCGGATATGTCATGTAAATGCAGCTCTCGATTGGATTGGCCGGTTGAAAACCGGTCGCTGGATACAAATTTCGATAGATCCGCGATTTGATCTGCACTAAATTCTTCCATGGCAGGTTCTCCGTAATATCTGAACTTTGCACGAATCGAGGCTTTCATATTCAAGGCACTTTAGGGCGAAGCTATAGTTAACTATGCTTCGCCCTTAATAACACAGCAGATGGAAGCCTTCGATTCGCCCAAAGGGTGAAAATTAATGAGATAAAATGATTTCCATCCTTTAGACTTATTCCTTATTTTATTGTACTTTTATGAATCGCTTTATTTATAAAGTTTAATCTAATCTAACTTCTCATTAATTTTCATGCAAATTCAGATATTAGATGGCGTGCGTGCACTCATCAACCAGGTAAACAATGGATTTATAATACAGGCCGCTGTGCTGTGACAAACCGATTTCACAGGTGCGACTGGTTGAATACCCGGCGGTGCATTGTTCGCTGACCGCCGGCTTTAATTCCTTCAGGGCGGATTGATTCAACTCCGGGTGGGTAAATCCGCGATCACCGGCAAAGCCGCAACAGCCGACGAGATCCGGTACAACCACGTTTTTAGCGCAGGCCTGGGCAAGGGCCAGCAGTTTATGCTCCAGCGCCATTTTCATATTGCTGCAGGTGTGGTGCAGGGCAACGGTGGCGTCCAGGGGCTTAAACGCCAGACGCTCCATCAGGAAATCATAGACAAACTCTGAGGGCTCGTAGAGTTTAAGGTGCG
Source organism: Desulfobacterales bacterium (assembly GCA_050122475.1). Lineage (GTDB taxonomy): Bacteria > Desulfobacterota > Desulfobacteria > Desulfobacterales > JAHEIW01 > JAHEIW01. The sequence goes on from JASFIV010000191.1 coordinate 4,724, forward strand.
AATCCATGGAATTGCGCATGCGATACAGACAGGGACTGGTATCGCAGAGGACCGGTATGCGGCCGTCATCGGATGCCTGTAGCAAAGCGGTTTCCAGTTCTTTGAGTTTGACGTCTGCCTGTTCGCTAAATCCTTTGCTTTCAAATGGTGTGCCGCAGCAAAGGCGTTGCATGTTATCCGGGAAAATCACGCTGTAACCGGCCTTTTTAAGCAACCGCATCGTTACCGCTGGCAGCGATTCTGGTTGCGGGTCTCCCCGGGCAGGGCCCATCGTGCGGCTGACGCAGCTCGGAAAATAAACCACCCTGGCCGATCCGTCGGCTTGCGGGTTGGGTCTCGGGACCTGTCCGGCAGAGCCTGGGAAAAAAGGATCCCAGCTCGGTACCCGTCCTTGACTCAGTTTTCGAATGCCGGCGGCTATGCGTTCCAGGTTGCGGGTGCCCAGCAGTTGATGGGTGTGCTCAACGAATTTCAGGCCCAGGCGGGCGGTAGCGGCGACCGGTCCGAAATGGCGCGCCACCACTGCTGCCGTGCGTCGAGCGATAGCACTTTGGTTGAGTTGGCGAAGTTCTTTGGTATGCTTGCCCGTATTAATGTCGATCGGGCAGCCGACCGCGCACATGCCGTCCGCCGCACAGGTTCGCTCACCCAGATAATCATAGCTTCTGATAAACTCAGCCAATCGCTGTGGATTTTCCCGGCTTGCAGTCAGGCGCGAGATTTCACGCCGGGCTGCAATTCGTTGCCGTGGTGTAAGGGTCAGATCCCTTGACGGGCAATGCGCTTCACAGAAACCGCACTCCGTGCAGCGGTCAACGATCGGGTTGGATGGCGGCAGCGGTTTGAGGTTTTCCACATGCACATTGGGGTTGGAATTAATAACAACACCGGGATTTAAAAGGTTTTGGGGATCAAAGATGTTTTTGATTCGCCGCATCAGCTCGTATGCATCGGCACCCCATTCCATCTCGACATAAGGAGCCATATTGCGACCGGTGCCATGCTCTGCTTTCAGGGAGCCATCATATTTTTCGACCACCATCCGGCAGACATCGTCCATAAAGCGACGGTAGCGATCCACCTCTTTTGGGTTGGCAAAATCCGGGGTGAATACGAAATGCAGGTTGCCCTCACGGGCATGACCGAAAATGATGGCTTCATCATAGTGGTAGGCAGCCATCAGGCCCTGCAGCTCTAAAGTAGCAGCGGCCAGGTGATCAATGGGAAAGGCAACATCCTCAATAATGACGCTGGTGCCGATTTGTCGCACCGCACCCACAGCCGGGAACAGTCCCTTACGAATATTCCACAGCTGGGTATATTCGGCCACTTTATCGGTAAATGCGATCGGGCGCTCGGTGGGAAGATGCGCCAGCGAATGCTTGACCGTTTCGATATTACCCTGCAATTCCTCACCCGTATGCGCCCGGGTCTCTACCAGCAAAGCAGTGGTTTTCTGTGAAAAGGACTTGATATAATCCGGCATCCCCGCTTTGTTTTCAACTGAGCGTAGAGCTGCCCGATCCATGATTTCAGCCGCATCCACCGGGCCTTTCTTCAAAATGGTGGCGGCGCTGCAGGCACCGGCAATATCCGGAAAAATCATGAGGGCACTGGCCTTGTTGGGGTGCTCGACAACGGTGTCGTAGGTGATTTCGGAAATAAACCCCAGGCTGCCCTCAGAGCCGATCATCAGATGCAGCATAATGTCAATCGGGTCTGTGAAATCAACCAGGGCGTTGAGACTGTAACCGTTGGTGTTTTTGATTTTGAATTTCTGGCGAATGCGTTCTGCCAGCTCCGTGTTGGCGCGCACGGATTCGCTCAATTGCGCAATGTTGTCAATCAGCTTGGCGTGTGTTTGTCTGAAATGCGCGCGGCTTTCTTCATCCGCTGTATCGAGCAGCGTGCCATCATGAAACAGGATCCGCATGCTGTGAATGGTATGGTAGCTGTTCTGGGCAACACCGCAGCACATTCCACTGGCATTGTTGGCGGCAATGCCGCCGATCATAGCGGCGTTGATGGATGCCGGGTCAGGTCCGATTTTGCGGCCGAAAGGCGCCAGGTAGCGATTGGCTTGCCCACCGATGACCCCGGGTTGCAAACGAATGCGATGGCCATTGTCCAAAATTTCATAGGCATTCCAGTTGCCGCCGCAGACCACCAGCACAGAGTCGGTGACAGCCTGCCCGGAAAGACTGGTGCCGGCAGCTCGAAAGGTTACAGGAATGTTGCGTTGATCGGCCATTTGTAAAATACGAGATACTTCCGCTTCCGAATCGGCCTTAATGACGATTTTAGGGATCAGGCGATAAAAGCTGGCATCCGTGCCGTAGGTCAGCGTTCGCAGCGGATCGGTGAACAGCCGTTGTTCGGGAATGAAAGTGCGCAGATCATCATATAACTCTTTGTATTTCAAAGGTAACATGTTGCCAATTCGTTTGAATGTATAGCCGTTAAATGGTTGTTATCGGAAATAAATTGTTTTAATTTTGCACGAGCCGGAGGCTCCATATGCAAGGCATTTAAGGGCGGGGCTATAGTGAACTATGCCTCGTCCTTAATAACGCAGCAGATGGACGCCTCCGGCTCGCCCGACTTGTTGGGGCGTAGCTGAAAGCGAAGCCCAAAGGGTGAAAATAGATGAGAAATAAAAAAAGATTATCATCCTTATAAAATTTAAATCTGTGGCTGGTAATGTACGATAGGTGCTGGTGTCTATTTGAAAATATTCTCATCTATTTTCATGCAAAATTAAAACAATCAGTTCTTTGGGCCCATGCACGCCGAAAGCCAGAGTCAATTCGATGTCCGCCGTTTTTGAAGGACCGGAGATTAACACCACATTGGTCGGCAGCCTTTGGGCCCAATCTTCTGCTTCAATGGCCTCGGAAAATGAGGTGTGAATTTTATCGGCGTCTAAAATGGCAATGTGAACGGGCGGCACCAGCGACATCAGGCGCGGTTCTTTTTCGTCGGGCCACAGAATCAGCGCACCGGTTTCGGCAATAGCGCCGACTGTCGAGGTGATGGCGGCATCGACGCCAAAAAGTTGTTCCTTGAAATCTTCGATCTGACCCTCATATGTTACCAGCTCGGGCAATTCATTAGATGCTCCCTCCCATGCCGCTTGCAGCCGGTCACCAACAGGTGTGCCTGGAGCGTAGAGCAACGTCTTGAGGTCGCGCTTCTTAAGAAGCTCTTTTAAATGCATTGTCCAATCCTGATCTTCGATAACATGCACCTCGGTTCGAACGGCTTCCATCAGGGTTTTAAGTTTATCGATTTTTTGAGACCGGTCCAGCGCTTCCCGCTGTCGCTTCGCCGGCTCAGGGATGACCTGCTGTTGCTCGCCAATGGCCGCATGCAATCGATTTAGAATTTGATCACGCGAGGTATCACTCATTGCGTATTCCTTCCTCGTCAACCAGCTGGTGCAGGCTTTTGGGTGCCAGTTTAGGCGCGGTGCGGTATCGTGTCCATTGCTTTAACGGGCCGATTCTGGGTATTTTGGCGCCCAGACGGCGCATGATTTTGTTTCCGATGGCATTGATCTGCGGGTGGGTGTTCAGCACTTCCCAGCCCTTCCACGCAATGGTTTCCATCAGATTTTTTTTGTAGCCGCCGTCCTTGACCGTCGCCAGGTGTTCGCTTGTGTAGCTTTCATTGCGCAGCCGGCGCAGCAGTTGCGGAATGGGTATTTTAACCGGACAAACTTCAGCACAGGCCTCACACAGGCTGGACGCCGTGACCAGCTCACCGGCCTTTTTTAATCCTTCAATTTGAGGATTTAAGATTTTGCCGATCGGCCCGGGATAAACAAATCCGTAAGCATGCCCCCCGATACGGGTGTATACCGGACAATGATTTAAACAGGTGCCGCAGCGAATACATTGTAGCGTTTGGCGCAGCTGCGGATCGGATAGGACAGCCGAGCGGCCATTGTCTAAGATAACAAGGTGGACCTCTTCGGGCCCGTCTTTTTCTTCCGGCTTGCGGGGTGAGGTAATCATATTCACATAGGTGGTAATCAACTGCCCGGTGGCCGAGCCGGTCAGCAATCGCAGCATCGGAGGAAGATCGGCCAATCGTTCAACGACTTTTTCCAGCCCCATCACCGCGATATGAACCGGCGGTACCGTTGTGCTCATGCGGCCGTTGCCTTCGTTTTCCACCAGACAGAGGGTGCCGGTTTCCGCCACGGCGAAATTAACGCCGCTTAAACCGACCTGGGCATCATAGAATTTTTGGCGTAGGGTGCGGCGGGCAATGGCATTGAGCTCCTCGACATTTTCGGTATAGGGCGTATCAGGTAAATTTTGATGGAAGATCTCGGCAATCTGCTGTTTATTTTTGTGGATAGCGGGCACGATGATGTGTGAGGGTTTCTCATTGTT
>JASFIV010000192.1:0-9073 GCA_050122475.1 Desulfobacterales bacterium
CGGCTATTAATCCAAGTAATGTGATTTGCAGGAATGTATATGCCTTTTCCATTTACCCTCCTTTCGAATTGTTGTCGGTCCACCTGCCCCCTAACTTACCGACCTAAATGCTGGCAGTCCCAATTGGTGTTGCCAAAACAAAACAGCCGAATTGCTCAAAAATGTGACCTGACGATGTCACTTTCGGCAACCCGGCTGTCTTGTTTTGACTGAAATGGTTAAACGCTTGAGCAATCAGATTATTTTTTGAATCGTGCCTATTGTCCCGATCAACGGTTTTCCCAGTCAAAGACTTAACCAAATTGTCAGACCCGTGGTTTTCCGTCGCTATCTTCCGATAGCTTTGGCTTTATGATCTTATGGCTATCTTTGGCATAATAAATCTTTACAGATATGTCAATATTAATATTGAATTCAATAAGTTGTGTGTAATTCATTTCCATTTGCTATTGATTTTATTTCCACCATACGATGTGAAATTAAGTTCCTAATGAAGTTCTCTGATAGATCGCGGATTCACAAAATTAACAGCCTGCCACAGGATCTTATTGCTGTTTTCTATAGGTTATCGGGTAGCGGGCCCTGCCAGATATGGAAGGCTTCGGTCTTCCAGACCATATCCGCCACCGAAGGTGCGCCGGAATTGCGTAAAAACATGGCGTGCTGGGTTTTGTGACAGAGGGCGGCAGCGACCTTTATATCTTGCCAGGGGCTGATATCGGTGACGATATCGGCTTCATCATCCGGGTTTAAAACGCGTTCGCGTTCAGAAGGCGCATGCCATGCCGACCAGCTCATCAGCGCAGTTTGTGTGTGGCCGTTTCCAAGTGCCAAACGAGTGGCCTGATGGGTGTAGATGTGCTGGGGGTGGCCGTATTCACCATTTGAGCCATGGGTGATAATGAGGTCCGGACCGATTTCACGTACATATTTTTCGATAGCCACTGCAAACTCCGTCAAGGGGACGTCGATGCGCCGCGCAATGCCGTTGATTTCCATGTAAGGGTCGATAAAGGGCAGGAAGAAAATATCGCGGGCACCCAAAATGCGGGCTGCCTTACGCACCTCCTGCTCCCGAAAAGCGGCCAAGTTCTCGCGGGTCGTCAACGCCGGCTCACCGACTTCACCGCCCTCACCGCGTGTGGTTTCCAGGATGTATACCGCGTGACCCTGTTGGGCGTATCGGGCCAGGGTTCCGCCGCAAAATAGGGTCTCATCATCCGGATGTGCTGAAATGACTAAAATATTTGCCATTTGACTGATCCCGCCTGCGAAAATGGATGGAGTTAAAGATCTATTAATGTAATCCATTTGGGGTACAAATCAACCGGAGAGCGGTCAAATGGCTGGAAGACAGAGGTCAGATGGCAGAGGTCAGATGGCAGAAGGAAGGATTAGCGGATAATAACCGTGTTTTGAATACCTTTGGCCCGCAATTCCGCTTGCTGGTTTTGAGCACCTTCTTTGGTGACGAATGCGCCAACCAACAATTTCAACTGACCTGTCGGTGTTTTGAGAAAATAAGGCGAATACCCCAATTTTTTGATCTGTTGCAGGTCGGCCTGCATTTCATCCAGGGCTGCATAGGTGCCGATCAGGTTGGCGTATGGTGTTCGCTTAATGAGGGCGCTTGATAGCTGGTGTTCCTTTTTGGCCAGAATGGCCTCCCGGCGGGTCTGGTAGTGTCCTGTCAAAACGCGCAACCATTCGTCGCCGCTTTCAAACCTGACCTTGACGACATAGGGCATCAGTCCGGCTTTTTTATAATCCGATACGATTTTACGGGCGCTCTGCGGCAAGCGGCAGCTGGACAACATGATCGAATAAGGATAATGGGAATCCGGCTGTAACGCTGCGACCTTTTTGGCCGGTGGCTGTAACGCCGCGACTTTTTTGACGGGTGGTTGAGGCGGCTCGACCGGTTTGTCGGCTGCTGCAGGCTGCTGCTGCTGGGCCTTATCGGTTGATGATGAAACCTCGGGGGCTATCGGGGCAGTCTTTTTCTCCGCAACAGCTGGGATTTCGATTTCCACCTGCGGTTGAACCGGCTCAAGTGTCTCCGGGGGCTTAATTTTTTTCAGCACGACCAACGGCCGGGTCAAATCACGGGTCTGTTGCGAATTTTCCGGTTCGGAAAGGATTTTTTTGGTGACGATTACCGGCCGGCTGCGGTTCTTGACAGCGGCAGTTAAAGTTTGCTCGGATCCGGAGTCAGATTGTGTCAGGTAGCGAAGCGGGCTGTAGTGCCAGATGATGTAAACGACCACAAGAACCAGGACGACAGCAATCGATAAAAATACGCTTCTTCTTTTCATTTGATCACTTCATATTTTAGATGTTTAACATATGCGGTGCCGGTGATACCCGTATCGATCCTTGATGTTATATCCTATTAAAGCCCCAACGGTCAAATTGTATTTGAAAACAGCACGGAAATATCAGGCCATACTATTCTAACGCTCGGTACCTTATGCCCGAATATGTTTTTCAATGCGTGCTCTGTGCGGACTCCGCCAAGCCGTTCATAAAGTTGGATCGCCCGCCGGTTTTTCTCGACGACCCAGAGATAGGCGCTGCTGTGACCCTGCCGGAGCATTTGCCGGGCTGCGGACGCCATAAGTTTTGAGCCGACGCCTTTGGACCTGTGGGCCGGTTTGACATGCAGGTTGTCAATAAATGGATCGGGACGGCACCAAACTGATATGAAACCAATGATTCCGCCGTCTTCAGCCACCCGGACGATATCTTCCGGCTGGATGCCACTTCGCTCCAATGGTGTTCGAGGTCCTCAGTGACTTGATCGGCCAGATATGCTGCGGGCAAAGCTTCTGTATAGGCGTCTTTCCAGCTTTCAATTTGAACCGCTGCGATGTGAGGCAGATCTGAGGGTTGGATACGCCGAATGAGCATAATACCTAAATTTTCATGCAAGATTCAGGTGATACTTGGATTTTGCACGAGTTGCAGGTATCCTTTTTTTGTTTTTATCTCTCATTAATTTTCATGCAAGATTCAAGTGATACTTGGGTTTTGCACGAGTTGCAGGTTTTCATCTGCAAGGCACTTAAGGGCGAGGCTATAGTGACCTATGCCTCGTCCTTAATAACGCAGCAGATGGAAGCCTGCGGCTCGCCCGACGTGTTGGGGCGACTTGTCCCGTCGTAGCTCCTAGAACGAAGTCGGAAGCTGAAAGCGAAGACCAACGGGTGGAAATTAATGAGATAAAATGATTTTATCCTTTGTCCTTTTTTTGTTTTTATCTCTCATTAATTTTCATGCAAGATTCAAGTATTAGATTTTTTGAAATAACTTCTGATCTTCATAAACCGTATGGCCGACAAACCAGTCTGTTAAGAAGTTCAGAAACTGATCCACCGTTTGGGATCCATTTTTTAACTCGGCGGCATGATGATTAAACTCTTCGAGTAGCTCCAGATGGCGCTGATGGTGACCGCTGACACCCGCAAGGCGGTAAGATGTGGCGATATTTTCTTCTGAAGTGAAATGAAAGTCGGCATACTTTCTGAGTTCGCTGATCAGTCTTTCCTTATAGGCATCGTTGTCGGTTTCTTTAAAGTTTAGACTGACGCGATTGATCAGATAGACAAAATAGCGATGCTGCGAATCGACGATTTCATTTCCGGTTTCGTAACTGGATTCCCATTCTAATTCCATAGCATCCTCCAATACTCCAGAAACCCAAATTCTAAAAAGGCCAATCAGTGTTGAGAATACACAGCTTTAACTAAACCTAAAGGTAGCCTTAAAGCTAGTTACCAATCCCTGATCAGTATCGTGTAGATTGTAAAATTGTCAATAACCGGTGACACTTTATCTCCTATTTTTTAGCTTCTGTCCGCCGTCCTCTGCTTGCCGCGGCGTCTTGTCCGGCGAAGGTTCTTGACCGCCATAGCTTCTTGATCACCATAGCATTAGTGACGGTGGCTAGCGAACGCGGTTAACGAAGACGGAAGCTCGGCAGAGCGAAGCCGGGTCCTCTACCATCTGCCTTCTGACCTCTGCCCTCCTGACCTCTGTCTCATGCCGGCCGCTGGGTGCGGAGGCTGTGCGCCAGTGAGCACAGCACCGGCACCAGAATCAACGTCAGCAGGGTGGCAAATCCCAGACCGAAGATCACCGCCACAGCCATGGGCCCCCACCACTGGGAAGATTCACCTCCGATATCAAATGCCATTTTACGAAAATCAAAGCTGACGCCGGTGGCCATGGGCAGAAGACCCAAGATGGTCGTGATGGCGGTGAGCATTACCGGGCGAAAGCGCACGGTGCCGGCCCTTAGCAGGGCTTCGGTTGACGACAGGCCTTTGGCCATTAGCTGGTTGATGTAGTCGATCAATACAATGGCGTTGTTGACCACCACGCCCGCCAGGCTAATGACGCCAATACCGGTCATGATAATCCCAAAAGCAGTGCCGGTAATCAGCAAGCCTAAAAATACGCCAATCAGGGAAAACACCACCGACGCCAGAATGATCAAGGGGGTGATCAAGGAGTTAAATTGAGTTAACAGAATTAGCAAAATAAGGGCGATGCAGGCAAAAAAGGCTTTGCTCAAAAAGGCCTGGGCCTTGGCCTGCTCCTCCTGTTCTCCGGTAAACTGGTAGCGATAGCCTTTGGGCCAGTCGATCTGCTGCGACAGGCGCGCATCGATATCTTTGATCACGTCATTGGCCAGGCGCCCCGATACATCACCGGATATGGTGACCACCCGTTTCTGGTCCAGGCGCATAATCGCTCCAATACCACTGCCCAGCTTCACCTCGGCCAGACTGGTTAAAGGGATCGGCTCGCCCTGTGGGCCGGAAACTGTGATGCGCTTCAGGCTCTTGATGGACTGGCGATCGCGTTTGGGCAGACGCGCGAGAATGTCATATTCATCTTTGCCCTCGCGATAAACACCGGCTTTAACCCCATTGATGGCCGATTTTACCGTATAGGCAATGGTATAGGTGTCCAGTCCCATCAGGGCTGCTTTTTCTTTGTCGACCCGTACTCGGATTTCCGGTTTGCCTTTGACAAAATTATCCTTTAAATCCACCAGTCCGGGTATGTCTTTGATAACTTTGCGGGCTCGGGCCGCCAGGTCACCGAGCATCAAAATATCGTCGCCGAAAATTTCAATGTTGATCGGCGGTCCGGTGGGTGGGCCTTCTTCTTCTTTTTCCACCTGTACTTCTGCACCATGGATGGTGCTTAAAATCCGTTTCCGGACCTCCTTGACAATTTCCGAAGAAGGCCGGGAGCGGTCATGGAAATCTTTAAAGTCCAGCACCACCCGGCTGATATGGGTACCGGTGCCGCCCTGCGAAAAAGGATCACCACCCAGGGCACCGATATTGGATATGACATAACGGATGTCTTCATATTCGGATACAATTTTCTCGATCTGGGCCACCAGGCCATCAGAGGTATTCAGATTGGTGCCTTCCGGCATTTTGATGTTGACGTAGGCGCGGCGCGGCTCGGTTTCCGGGAAAAATTCGGTGCCCTTGCCGAAGAAGACAAAGGCCAGTGAAGTGCCGATGAGCAGAAAAAAGGCCGAAAGGATAACCACCCAGCGATGTCGCAGCGACCATTTGAGCAACATCAAATAAACCTGTTTAACCATTGGCTCGCGAGTTTCGCGGGTTTTGGCAGGTTTTTGGGCGTTGGTCCTTTGATAGCGGGCCGATAGCACCGGATTGATCACCAGGGCGACGAACAGCGAAGCGCTTAGGGCCATAATCAGGGTCATGGGCAAATACCCCATGAATTCACCCATAATTCCGGGCCAGAACAGCATGGGCGAAAAGGCCGCCAGGGTGGTCAGGGTGGATGTGATCACCGGCCAGGCGACTTGGTCGGTTCCCACAGCAGCTGCCTCCGGGCGGGCTTTGCCCTGCTGCATATGCCGGTAAATATTCTCTACGATAACGATACCGTTGTCCACCAGCATGCCCAGGGCCAGAATCAGGGAAAACAACACGACCATGTTTAAAGTAACATTGAATCCGGTCAGTAACGTAAAGGTGATGAACATGGAGTAGGGGATCGCCAGGGCCACAAAGACAGCGGACTGTCCGCCAATGAAAAAAAAGATGACCGCCAGCACCAGAATCAGTCCGGAAATAATGTTGTTTTCCAGATCTGCCACTAGCAGCCGAACATCGTTGGACTGATCGGCGGTCAGATCAATTTGAAGGGTCTGCGGCAGCTCGGGCCGCATATCGTCGACGACTTGCTTGACTTCTTCGGTGACGCGCACGATGTTTTCACCGCTGCGTTTGAGAACCCCGATGGTGACACTGTTTTTTCCGTTGATGCGGGAGCGGGTCAGCGGGTCTTTGTAAGCATCTTTGATGGTGGCCACATCCCGCAGATAAACCGGTTTGCCGTCCCGCACGAAGGCCACGATCGAAAAGATTTCTGAGGGATGCTCAAAATCCTCCGGCACGCGTACCAGATATTTGCCTTCACCGATATCCATGCTGCCGCCGGGCATGTTCACATTGCTGTTGTTGACCGAACCGACAATGCTGGAAAAAGGAACGTTGTAGGCCCGCACGCGATCGAGGTCGAATTCCACATGAATTTCGCGCTCCAACCCGCCTGCCAGGCGTGCCTCCAGGACTCCGGCGATGGACTCCAGCCGGTCCTGCATATCCTCGGCCAGGTTCTGTAACCGCTTCAGGCTGAAAGGACCCGATAACACCACCCGGATGACCGGCATGTCTGAAAAATTGACTTCCTTAATGACCGGATCATCCTGCAGATCGGCCGGTAAATCGCCCTCGGCCTGATCGACCTTATCGCGCACCTTCTGTAAAGCATCGTCCAGGTTGACTTTGGGTAAAAATTTAATGGCCACCGTGGAAAGGCCTTCAGCGGAGGTGGAGCGGATTTCTTCGACATCATCGATGCCCTTGAGCTTGCGCTCGATGGGAATCGTGATCAATTCCTCCATGTCGGCCGGTGCTACCCCCTCATAAGTGGTGGTTACAAACACATATGGGATGGTGATGTCCGGGAAGGATTCACGTGGCAATGTGACGTAGCAGTACAGGCCGGCAATCACAATGACCACCAGCAGAGCCAGCACGGTTATCTGCCTTTTGAGAGCATATTGATTGAGAATCATTGCACGCGTACCTTCATACCGTCTTCGACTTCGGTTTGACCTCTGACGATCAGGTGGTCGCCGGGATTCAAGCCGCTGGTGATCTGCACACGATCGCCTTCAATCACACCGATGCCAACGGTACGCGATTGTGCCACACCGTCTTTTTCAATAAAGACCAACCGCTCGCCACCTTTGTCCACCAGCGCAAATAGCGGTGCCAGCAGCGCATCTGGAATGACCCGCCTCACAAACGCCACTCTGGCGATCATTCCCGGGCGGATGTCGCCAAATGGGTTTTCAATCACGGTGCGTACCAGAAAAGTTTTGGTGGCTGGATCGGCTTTAAAGGCCACAAAATCCACCGTTCCGCCAAGCTTTCTGTCCGGAAAAGCATCGATCCTGACCGGTGTTTTTTGGCCCTGAAGCACAAAGCGGATGTCAAGCTCCGGAACGCGGACATTGATTTTGATGCGCTCGATATTGATAATGTCGGCGATCGGTTTGCCGGTATCGATAAATTCACCGGCATCTACATATAAATGATTGATGATACCGTTTATCGGTGAGCGCGGAAAGCCATGATTATATCGGACCTGCACCTGTTGAAGATCGGTGGCCGCCAACGTGCGCTGGGTTTTGCTCTGATCCAGCTCCTCCTGGGCAATAATCTTGCGCTCGAAAAGGCGCTGCCGCCGCTGGTAAAGATCATCGGCCAATCGATACTGAGCCTTGGCATGATCCAGCGCGGCCTTGAGAGCGGAAACGTCGATTTTGATCAACAGATCATTTTTTTTGACAATATCACCCTCGCCTGGGCCGATCCACTCGATGCGTCCGGCGGTATCGGCGGCTACTTTGACATCCTGCCAGGCCTCGGTAGTGCCCGGCAAAAATATAATATCCCGTATGGGTTCCGCCTTGATCTCCATAATCGTTACCGGAACCGCCGGGGCCAGGTCTGCCCGGGCGTCGGTTTTAGCGAGCCCGGCCTTGTCATCACAGCCGAATGTTAAAAAGCCGGCCCACAACAGCACAAACAGAAAAAAACATAAACGTTTGGTTTGCATTTAATTTTCCGTCCCTTGGTCGATTCCTTGAAACGCCAACCGCATAAGCCGTTCGGCGCGTTGCGGATCAGACGCCTGAGGCTGAACCTGATCCACGTGCAGACAAAAATCGATCAGACTCAATACCAGATAGGCGACATCGTCGGCATCAATTTTCTTAACCTCACCGACGGCAAGCCCCGTATTATAAATTTTACGGATGGCGTCGATCATGTATCGATGATAACGTGTAAAGTCATAATCGGGCGCCCCCTGAGGAGGCCCGAATATAAGACCATGAATCATCTTATAGAAGCTCGGGTGCGCTTCGACTTCTTCATATACCTGCCGATAAAGCATCAGAAGTCGATCCATCACAGTCCCCTGCGAGTTCAACACCTCAGCCAGCAGCTGCTTTTGTAAATTTTCGGCCATCTCTAAAATGGCTAGAAAAAGACCTTCCTTGCTGTTAAAATAGTAGTACAGAACCGGTTTGCTTACGCCGGCCTGCTCCGCAATTTCACGCACGGATGTACCGGCATACCCTTTTTGAGCGAACATGCCGATAGCTGTTTCCAGGAGTCGTTCCCGGGCATCGAGCGTTTTTGCGTTTGGCCCATTGTTATTCTTCATAAGATTCTACGTTCGTGTGAAAGTCAGATTTTTATAGAAAACTCTCTTTATGTCAGAAATTCGGTGTTGTCAAGAAAATTACCTACCGGTAGGTAGATTATATCAAATTGATGTTCAAGTTACCAGAGGACAGCGCAAAGAAGCGCGCAGGACGGATGTGTCAGCTATTGAATTGCCGGCGCAAAAGAGTGGGTTTGGGATCGCATACGTCCATCTTCATTTAGAAAATGAGGGACCGTAACATGAAAATTGCAACCAGCCCCAGGAAGGCCAA
>JASFIV010000193.1:0-9031 GCA_050122475.1 Desulfobacterales bacterium
AACATCACCGAAGCCACCGGCCGCACCAAAGGTGGCCAACGATAAATACAGCCAGAAGATAGCGAAGCTCAACCAGATCGTTAAAAAGAATAAAAAATCCCCGGCGACCAAAGAGGCCCATCTGAAACTGGCACGCCTGCATTCGGACCACAAAAACGACAACCGCAACTATCAAAAGGCTCTCGAGCATCTGCAAGCATACATCCAGCTGGATGATGGCAAAGTCGACGGCGATACCCTCAACTGGCTGGTTTCGCTAAAAGAAATCGAGCGTCTTTCAAAAGAAGTCAACTCTCAAAATCGCCAGATCGGCCAGATGAAAAAGAAGCTCGAACAATCCCAAAAAGAGACATCAGCGCTTACCCGCACCAACCGTAAATTAAGGCGCGAGGAAATCAGCCTGCGCGACAAAACCCGCAAACTCGAAGAATCCAATTTAAAACTGCAAAAGACCATTGAAATGCTCAAAGACCTCGACCAGCGGCTGGAGGAAAAAAGGCGTAATTTTAATAGCAAAAGATAGTATGTAGTCAAATAGTTAATTAGTAAAAAGAAAAATAGGCTGTTGAATGATTTGGCAATCAAATGATGAATAAGCTCGCTCACGCGCATTTTGCTCGATGATGGTACCCTGCTGACATTCTGACCGACTCTCTCTACGGATTCCTTACAAAAAATTCAACCCATCATTCACATAATCGCATGCTTGCAGCGCCGATAGTGCGGCAAGAAGGCAAACGGGCAACTGAATGGCGGCTGGCAAGAGAAAGGACAATGAAATGAGGACAGATCATCATATTCCAAAGGAATTTGAGGCCGTCAAAGATACGGATGAGGAGATCTTCTGGGTTGGCAAACCCAATTTTGCGGCCTTTATCACCAGAGGCATACCATTTTTGTGTTTTGGTCTTTTGTGGGGCGCTATCGATTATTTCGGATTCATCAGACATATGCCAGGGGAAATGGCTGGATTTGCGATTCCCTTTTTTATGATCCATCTTTTTCCGTTCTGGCTAAGTATTCTCAACTTCATTCGGCTGTTCCTCGTTCACGGCAACACCTTTTATGCCTTCTCCAACAAACGCCTGATGATGAGAAGCGGATTCTGGGGAACCGATTTCAAGGCAATCGATTACGACAAGATCTCCGACATAGAGGTCAACGTAAATCCGATCGAAAATATGCTGAAAGTCGGAACGATTCAGGCTTTTTCAGGCCGCGTTAGCGACAAGGGCGGCCGCATATACGACAAGTTCATTGGGATCCAGAATCCCTATGATGTGTTCAAGCGGATTAAAGAGGTCATGGTGGATATCAAAACCGACTGGAACTACCCGAATGCCATACGCCCGGAAACCAACCCGGGCTATAAGACTAAATATGAGAAAGAAGGTTCTACACAAAAGACGCTTTAACTAATCGACTATTTAACTATATCTTCAATCAAAGAATTAACGATTTAACACCCACAGCACCTCCGGCTTTGCGTATTAACACATCAGGCTGCAAAACGATCCGGCGTCGTCAAGCATAGCTTGACTATGCCGCGACAAGTCGATCCCACATGTCGCCGTGACAAGATGGTGCTGTAAACCAGGAAACATCTTCTGCTTGAATCGGGAAGGCTTTTAATTTTCAAAACTCATATGGCCTGTAGCTGATCCCATACGTTAGACGGAGCAAATATAATTTAGGAGGTTAGATATGTCAGAATACAAGTTTCAACTGACAGGATGGCAAGCGATTGTCGCCATTGTCGTTTTGATAGGCATTTTTGGAATAAGGCTAATAACATTCAGTGATTTAGAAGATGATGAGACCTTAGTGAACAAGATAGAGTTGCGCCTGGTCTCAGACTACTTTCCGGATGACGTGGAAAGACTGAAAGCTGCCTATGAATCAGGTGATACGGATGAGTTTGATGAACTGGTGCAGTCTGTAACAAGCACTACGCTGAATATCGAGTCGGTAAAGGCAAGTTATCCGCTTTTTAAATTTTCGAGTCCCAAAAAGGTCGTCGTAAAAGTCACCTATTCACTGGATGATGATTCCGGGACAAGAGAAAAGGGTACGAACTACTATCTTTTTAAACATGGTTCTCTGGGCAATAGTTGGTCATACAAACGCGAAGCTACCGTTGTCAGCTATTATCTTAATTTTGTTTGATTTGATGCACTGACTGGTAGCCGGCCGGTGGAGTTGGCGATGTAAAAGATTGCTGCTTATCAAAAGAACCAGGCGAAGCTACACCCAATTGGGTTGCAGCATATTTTCTCATTGGAAGCATGAAAATGGCAATCATTGCGATTTTTTTGTTGCCCATGTTTGGTCTTTTGACGGGGATAAGGCCATGATTCAAAAACATTATCGCAATCGTACCCATTTGAACCCGGTTACAAAAAACCTCGAAAAATGTGATATACTATTTTTTATGGAAAAAATGGAAAACAACTATACTGTAGAGATAGTAGACGCTGTCACCACGGTTCGTTTTCTCATCAAGCCAGGACCTGATGAAATTCGAAAGTCAATTGATGAAGTGGCGTTAATTAGTGCCAGTGGTCTGAGGCTCTGGGATTTAAGCGCCGGCGGGTGGGATTTGACCAGTGAAAAACTTGAGGAAATTGCAGATTACGCGAAAACAAAACTGATGCTGCCTTCAAAAGTTGCCATCGTGGCACCCAAAGATCTTTCATATGGTCTTTCAAGAGTCTATGAAGCCCTAAGGAGGCAGGAAGGATTAGAAATTGAAATCTTTAGAGACGAACAAAAAGCCCTAAGCTGGCTTAAAGTCGATTCTGCATAAAATCTTTTCACAGCACTGCTTAACTATAAACCGACAATAAAGGCATCTGAACCTCGGTTATTACCAGAACAATGACCGGGATTTATATGGTATGCACCGTACAACGATCATAGCTGCAAGCATAGTCCTGCTCATTGCGTTTGCCAAAGGAAGGTGATTTTGACAGGTACGCAATCCGCCCGGGTGGCGGGGCCATGTTTGCAGAAGTACGTGTAAACAGATACACCGGGGACGTATACATTCGAACGTTTTGGAGCTAACGATGAAATGTCTTAAATGTGGCCGGCCGATTCCTGATAAGGAAAAAAAATGCATCTATTGTGGCGCCTCATTGGACGGGAGAAGTCCGTCCAAAATAAATCATAACGCTGACAAAGACGGAAATATAATCATATTGGATGTGCATTATGAAACAGAAATGTTTCAGGATCTGCCGGAGCAGGCACGACACATGTTTGAAGACGCTTTAGGTGAAGGCAAGGAAACGGTGATTGCCAAGGAGGAAAGCACGATTGTCCAAGACTCTTTAGGACTTGAAAAAGAGGAAAATGTTACGGCTTCTTTAGGGGCTGTATTAACGCTCCTCTCAAAGATGAAAAGCTCGCTTGAGAGCGGTAATATTGGAAACCGCGAATACAATCGAATGACCTTCAATATCATTAAGGATTATATCTCTACTCTGCCTGACGATATGCAGCTTAATTTTGTGGTTCATGAGATAAGAGATTCTGAACTCTCCGGCTTTATCAATGAGGGTATACTCAAAGACCTGAGAGCATTTGTCTTATCATCTAAAGCCAAATAATTTGCACTTTCACCCCCTAAACGCTTTTTGTTAAGTTAAAGCAAAAAAAATGAGGTTAGCCTGCGATAATTATTAAGCTGGCCTTTTTTTCGGCTGAGAGGCCATCTATTGGACAGATTGACCGCAGAGCGCCATATTTGATGTTTGCCAAGAGGGCTTGGCCGCAAATGGAAAGCCCTGGTTTCGATTGAAATTACGTTCTACTCCATCCAACAAGTCGAGCAAGGCTTAATGATGAATACCAAACAAAAATTTGTTGCGGCCCTGATCGTTATTTTGCTGATTATCAGCATTCTTTTCACTGCCTTGAATATGTTCTACTACAACATACAAAATCATCATATCAGCAAAGTAAGGCCTATACTTTTTGATGAAACTGTAATCTCATATTTCCGTCAAAAAGATTATGATGCCGATCCGCCTTATTTTTATAAGAATATAATGGTCACCCACGGCGTTCACACAATGGTATTCATCTTTATCGTCATCGTAAATTACATCATCATTTCGATAAGTTTAATCTGGTTATACCGGATTCTCAAGCGCCAGAGAAACTGAACACTCACTTCCATAAATACCATACAACAAAAATTGGTATTTGATTCTGAACCGAAAATTGTCTATGCTTGTTGGCACTTCGGCTCATCCAAATGTTGCCTAACAAAGTCATGCACCCTAGTTGAAAAATGGGGTGATAGTCAGCAATTATCAGGAAAGGTGGACGCTATGAAAATAAACCCGGATTTAGCTTCACCCTGCGGCCTTTATTGCGGTGTCTGCGCCATTTATATCGCCCATCGTGATAACAATCAAAAATTCAAGGAAAGGCTCGTGGCATTATACAAAGGCGGCATTCCCGGAAAAGGCACGCTGCCCAATAGCGAAAATCTGTCAATCGAAGATATGCAATGCGAAGGATGCATGTCTGATAAGCGCTTTATGCACTGCCAACAATGTGAGATCAGGGATTGCACCCAAAAAAAAGGATATAGCGGATGTCACGAGTGCGATGAATTTCCCTGTGAGCACATTGAAAATTTTTCGATGGCTGTTGGTAAAAAGGTTATTTTCCGAGCTGTTCCCTATCGACGGCACGTCGGTACTGAAAAATGGATTCAGGAAGAAGAAGCCCGCTATTTTTGCCCTGAGTGCGGCAACAAGCTATTTCGGGGAGTTGTCAAATGCAATCGATGTAAAAGCATGCTGGATCTGGACTGAATTAGAAGCCATCCCAAAAATGCATCTAACACTCGATGACTGTGTTAAAAACCGATTCAAAATGCTCGAATACTGTCGTGTATGCTCCACTTTTGAATCGGTTTTCGCCTTGCTTTGTTGAACACCAAAAATATTTTAAGATCAGATGTGAAATCCCGCATTCATGCGGGGAGCGTGATCTACTATTTTTGAGATAGCTTCTGGTTGCAAGGGGGGGTAAAAATTGAAAGAATCGGTGTTATCCGTTGCTGAAAATCAGTTTTCGGAGATCCCAACAGAATTATGGAAGCAACATGTAAAACAGTTAGCAAAGGAGATTCCGAAAGTACTCGGCTTTATGACAGAGGATCATCATCAGGTGCGCTATTTTGTGGTCCGAGAACTATCGCGAATCGGAAAGGCCATCCCGCCGGAGTTGATTGCAAAAGAGCTCAACCTGTCATTTTCAAAAACAACCGACATCCTCGATGAGCTGGAGAAAAATCTATTTTTCCTGGTTAGAAATGAGAAGGGTGACGTTCTTTGGGCTTTTCCGGTCACGGCAGACCAAACGCCGCACCAGTTGAGGTTTAGCACCGGCGAAAACATAAACGCTGCCTGAGCTGTCGATGCAATTGCCACGCCCTTCGTGCAAGGGCAACTGCGGAAGGAATCACTTACTATCACCATAGATACGGTCTGCGCGCACTGCAATCAGCCGATCAAGATCGATATAGATAGCAAAATGCGCTATTGGATTCACCCCGAAAATAGCACGCCTTATATATTATCTCCCCAGGTAGACTGGGAATCTTTTTCAGCGCCAAATATCATTCCTGACTTCTGACAGAAATCGGTCTTCTTCTGGTCAGAAGAACACGCAAAAGAGCATCTATTAAAATCGGAACCGGTTAATGGACTGGTTTTAAGCATCGAGCAGGCTGTCTATGCAATACCGATGATCCAGTCCGCGCTTTTTGCCTTAAGATAATTGGCAGAATAAAACCAGCCCTTTTTTACGAAAAAGGTAAGCAGCCGATTCGTCGCATTGGATTTTTGTTTGAAAATCATCGCTTTATTTTTACACACGATAAGGTAAAACCGTCCGAGCGATCAAAATAGCCGGCAAACATGGCAGAGCATAACGAGCAAATCAAAGCCTTAATCGAATTGCATCGCGGCCTGAAACGCCAGGGACCGGGAGATCCATCATTCTCAAGGCATATTTTATCCCTGCTGCCTGAATTGCCGCCAAATCCTCGCATCGTCGATCTGGGATGCGGTGCGGGAGCCGGGACATTGATTCTGGCCGAATCGTTCGACACGACCATCACCGCCGTCGATTTTGCACGCCCGTTTCTGGATGAGCTTGAAGGCCATGCCAGAGCGCAGGGTCTGGATCATTTGATTGAAACGGTCGAGGCCGATATGGGAAATCTCAACTGGCCTCCGGCCAGTGTTGACCTGCTGTGGTCGGAAGGCGCAGCCTATAACCTCACATTTGAAGGGGCCTTAAAAACCTGGCGGCCCCTCATGGCGCCGAACGGGATAGCCGTCATTTCAGAGATAACCTGGTTCACTACCGACATACCGCTACCCGTCCTGGAATTCTGGCAGAAGGCCTACCCGCAAATTGCCTCTGAGAGCGAAAATGCGGCGCTTGCGAAGGCAACCGGATTCGATGTGCTGGGTGTCCATCGTCTGCCCGCTCAGGCATGGTGGACCTATTACTACGATCCGCTCAAAGAGCGCCTGGATGCCCTGCGGCCATCGGCCGACCCGGTTATGCAGACGGTCATCGAGGAAACTGAAGCTGAAATCGATTTTTTCGAAAATTATGGGGATACCTACGGTTACGCCTTTTATTTGCTGAAGGTCCTTTGATCCGGCAACGTTGACACCCATCCCCCGTAAGAGAGACAACGCATTCGGTTAAAAAGCAAATTTTGTAGAAAGGATTCCAACTCATGCCTGTTCGATACACATTTTCGGGTAACCTATTACGGGTGAATTTAGAGGATACGTATACGCTCGATGAGATGATGAACACCTTTATGGATGCATTAAATGATCCTTTATTGCCTGAAAATGCACTATTTTTACTGGATGTCAGACAATCTTCAGTGCTGGCCGAGCGAACTTATCAAGATATCAGGTCCGTTGCTAATTTTTTTGCCGAGCATTCAGATCGAGTTGGTGGGTGTTGTGCTATCGTGGCAGATCAAAAGGTTCATTATGGGCTTAGTCGCATGGGAGCTACCCTTGCCGAAATCAAGGGGGCCAGAGTCGAGGTATTCAAAGATATATCGGAGGCAATTTTATGGTTAGGCAGTTGTCACGACATGCCAGCCAAGTAGGTAATTGTTCCCGGTGCTTCGGGGTAGATTGTTTTTTACGTTCCCCTAAGCCATCACCTGAAACTAATCCGTAGCGCCTCTTTAGGAACCGGAAGCGGGTATTTAAGCTGGCCGAGGGTCTTCTATAGATAGCGTGCGAAATTAGGATATAAGGCACCTGGCTAACCAAAACCGATATGGATGTCAATTTATCAGGAACTTGTAATGCGAAGCATCATATTCTGGGGATTATTTCCCTTCATATTGCCTCAGGCAATATACATCAGAAAGACCGCGCCTCGCTTTTCAGGAGCCGCCGGCCCTCATAGGGGTGCCGCCGGATCCGGCAAAAATTATAACCTCATTGCCATCGGTGACTCTATTATCGCCGGGGTCGGGGCCACAACCCTGGCAAAAGCCCTGGTGGGCCAAACGGCCGAAAAACTGTCATTATTGTTGGATTGTAAAATCACCTGGGAGGCAATCGGAAGTATCGGTGCCGTGTCACATCAGGTAATCGAGGAGCTGGTGCCCCGATTGCCGGATAAACAGCCTGATTTCCTGGTTGTGTCGGTCGGCGTGAATGATGCCACCTCGCTTTCAAGTGTTACCAAATGGCGGCAAAACCTGGCAAAACTTTTGAAGGTGATTGGCTCTTATGCGCCCGCCGCGATCATCGCTGTTGCCGGAATCCCGCCACTCAGAGGATTTCCAGTTTTGCCCCAGCCCATGCGGGCACTGTTTGGCATTCGCGGTGAAACCTTTGACAGCGTCGCACGCGATGAAATCAGGCGGCATGAAAATGCAATTCATGTGCCCCTCGATTTTGATCCTGAGCCATACATGTTTTCAGCCGACGGCTTTCACCCATCGGAAGAAAGCTATCAGGAGTTTGGCGGAATGATGGCACAGGGGATTGCCGAAAAATTTAAAGCGAGCGCATCAGAATAAATGAATTTATTTGCATCACAGGAGATATGATGAGCTCAATGGTCAGCCGGCCTCCGGCCGCAGATTCTGCACGGGCATTAACGCATTTTGAAAGTCTGCTTGAATTTGAAACCGATTGCTGGGATGTACATCATGCCATGATCAACAATCGCAAGGATTTTGTGCTGCTCGATGTTCGTGGTGGAGAACTTTACCAAAAAGGGCATATCGAGGGGGCTATCAGCCTGCCACATGCCCGCATTAATGAAGAAACACTTAAAGCCTATCCACCGGATACGCTTTTTGTGGTCTATTGTGCCGGACCGCATTGCAATGCCACCGAAAAAGCTGCCATTCGTCTGGCCCAAATGAGCCGGCCGGTGAAAAAAATGATCGGGGGCGTCACCGGCTGGCTGGATGAAGGCTTCAGCCTGGTTTCCGATTGACTTTTAGAGGCGATCGGTCAGCTGGCTTTTGCCCCAAAAAGCCCGATCCCACTTCCGGCAACATCGAAAGGATATAGCTCACATGAAAACCATTGGCTTGCTCGGCGGTATGAGCTGGGAGAGCAGCGAGCTCTATTATCGCTGGATTAACGAAGAGACCAAACGCCTGCTCGGCGGGCTGCATTCAGCCCCGATCGCAATGGTCAGCGTGGACTTTCAGGAAATAGAAACGCTGCAGCACAAAGGCGACTGGGCAGCAGCCGGCGCCATTCTGGCACAAAAAGCACAGCATGTGGAAGCCGCCGGCGCAGATTTTTTGCTCATCTGCACCAATACCATGCACAATGTGGCTGCCCATGTAGAAGCGGCCATCAGCATCCCGCTGCTGCATATTGCAGACGCGACTGCCGATCGGATCCAGCAGGCCGGCATGCACACGGTTGGATTGCTGGGCACCAGGTTTACCATGGAGCAGGACTTTTACAAAGGCCGCTTAGAGCAAAAGGGCTTG
>JASFIV010000194.1:0-9028 GCA_050122475.1 Desulfobacterales bacterium
GCACCCGGGCGCTGGCAAGCCCTCAACGAAAGTGCGAATGGAAGCGTGACGGTCAGGGCTCGTAAAAAAAAGGTTGTCCGTGAACTGGACTCTTGACTTTGCCTTCTCATGGAAGGGTTCAGGGTTCCGAGGTTCAGGGTTGAGCATTGGGCTTTCTATTTATCAGAGACCAGAAGCCATAAGTCAGATGATGGAAGTCATGGGCAGTTTGTTCGTTGGGATTTCAGTGATTGTTCAGGATTTGAGGATATATTGATGGCCGGCGACGTCGTCTAATAGAGCGCGTTCCTTCTTTAATTGCGTCTGCTCATAGGCCCGTCGACTCTTTTCCTTGAGCTTTTCAAGCATTTTGCGCTTTTTCATGGCTGCCATCAATTCCTGGCGGGTTGCATCAAATTGACGCTGTGCTTCCATGACCCGTTCGGCCTGTGCTTCCAGTTCGGCTGTGAGGTGGTCGATAAAATCAACGTACAGTTTGAGTTCAGACGCCGGACGGCCCTTTTTTTGCCTGACTTCCAGCAATTGCACGTTCCGGCGTTTTTTCTTCTTCAGATTCTGGAATTGATGCCGCTCTGCCTGCAGCTGCTTTTTCAGATCGGCCAGCTCTTTTTGCAGGACCTCTTCCTGATAGCGGCGATGATTTAACAGCGGTTCTAATTTAAATTGATACATGCTGGCTAACGGTAGTTTTGTGAATAGGAAACGATTTTTTTCACCGCGAAGGGCCCGAAGATCGTAAAGAAATATTTAATATAAAAGACCGCGTTTATGCTTCGAACAAGTCAACCAGCTGAGTAACGCATTCGTTGAAGGAACTGGTTTCGTCGATATCCTGCCTCAGATAGCGGTTGATCTTCTCAATCATGGCGATGGCGTGATCGATTTTCGAATTGCTACCGGCAACATAAGCACCAATGTTAATTAAATCTTCAGCTTTGCGATAGGTGGCCACGATCTCTTTTAATTTACGGGCGCACTGCTTTTGTTGCGCATCGATAATGTCTTCCATCACCCGGCTGACACTGCCAAGAATATCAATGGCCGGATAATGGGACTGATTGGCCAGATCCCGCGAGAGGTTGATATGTCCATCGAGGATGGAACGCAGCGCATCGGCTATGGGTTCATTGGTATCATCCCCTTCGACCAGGACTGTGTACAGGCCGGTTATGGTGCCCTTATTGGCGGAGGTTCCCGCCCGCTCGCATAACTTGGGCAAAAGCGTAAAAACCGATGGGGTATACCCTTTGGTGGTCGGCGGTTCTCCCAATGCCAGTCCGATTTCGCGCTGGGCCATGGCAAAACGGGTGACCGAATCCATCATTAAATTGACATGCTGGCCCCGATCGCGAAAAAATTCAGCAATGGTGGTGGCAATAAATGCGCCCCGCATGCGAATCAGCGGCAAATGATCAGACGTGGCCACCACAATGACCGAGCGCTTTAGGCCTTCCGGACCCAGTTCTTTTTCGATAAATTCATTGACTTCACGACCGCGCTCGCCAATCAGCGCAATAACGTTGACATCGGCAGCGGTTTTGCGCGCGATCATACCCAGCAACACGCTTTTGCCGACTCCGGAACCGGAAAAAATACCGATGCGCTGCCCGCAACCCAGCGTTAACAGACCATTAATGGCCCGGATACCCAAATCAAGCGGTCGGCTAATCCGTTTCCTGGACAGGGGATTAACCGGCATACCGTAAATCGGATATTCGCTCTCAACCACAATCGGCCCTTTGCCGTCGATGGGGTTGCCGAGACCATCAATAACCCGCCCCAACAGTCCGGTACCGACTGGAATGACCGCGCGCTGCTGCCGGGCAACGATCGGGCAGCCGGGGCCGATGCCCCGCATTTCCTCCAGGGGCATCATCATGACCTTGTTGTCCCGAAATCCCAGGACCTCGGCGCTTATCTTGCGAAGATCGCCTTGGGTGTATATATCACACACAGTTCCCAGGCGCGACATCGGACCCTGGGCTTCGATAACCAGACCCACGATGTTGGTGACTTTACCTTGGGCCTGAATGGTGCAGGCAGAATCCACACAGCGGCGATATTTATCCAGACCTAAGGGAATTACCATGATTGCTTATTGGGGCTCCTGTTCCTGCTGATCAAACTGAGCCTGGAATGCTTCCTCGATCGCTTCAAATTGTTTTTCGATGCGCGCGTCGATATCTCCCCTCTCGGTCTCGATCAAACAACCCCCGCTTTGAATCGAGTCCTCGGCTTCCAAGTGAATATCATCAAAATCATCTAAAAAGCGATTAAATTGAGACTGAGTTTCTTGAATGAATTGAAGATCTTCCGGGTTCAGTTTTATCTTGATTTTGCCGGGATTGTCGACGCGCGCAAGGGCTTCACGGGCAACACAGGCAACCGTTTCCTGGGTGGTTTTGATCTCATGACAAACGATCTTTTTGGCAATTGATAAAGCCAGATGGGTGACTTCTTTTTCAATTTCCTGATGAATGTCGGAGCGCATGCGGTGCAGTTGTTCAAGGGTCTGTTGCAGTGTTTCTATGACTGCATCGGCTCGCTTCGATCCGGATTCAAAACCCACTCTTTTACCTTCGAGAAATCCCTTTTGAAATGCACCTTCTTTAATCTCATCAACTGATGGTCCTTCATCGACTGCCGGTTCCTCGCTTGTCTCTGAAGCGGATGGATCTGCCGAGCAGGCTGGCTCCGGATCCAGATCTTCAAAAAGTGAGCGCTTAAATTCACTGTTCGGGGACTGGCTCCCGTAGTCAGCGGCGGGCTCATCGACCGGAATATTGGGAAAATAATGCAGGTGAAAACCATCTGCTAGTGGTGGGGATGTCTTTTTTATCGGATCACTCAACGATATCATCTCCTCGGCGGCCGGCAATGATGAGCTCTCCCTTGGTTTCCATTTCCTGAATAATATGGGTAATATTTTGCTGAGAATCGGTAACTTCTTTCATGCGCACCGGTCCCATATCTTCTATTTCTTCTTGCAGCATCTCGCCGGCGCGTTCAGACATATTTTTAAATATCTTTTCTCTGACTTCCTCAGAAGCGGCTTTGAGCGCAATTGCCAGTTCCATGGTCTCGATTTTGCGCAACAGTTTCTGAACACCACGGTCATCGACCAACAGGATGTCCTCAAAAACAAACATACGCTGTTTGACCTGTGACGCAACCTCCATGTCTGCTTCTTCCAGCTCATTCAGGATCAATTCGCTGGATATCTCATCGGTCTGATTTAATATCTCCGCCAGACGATCAACACCACCGGTAACATTGGAAATGGAATTTTGCTTGGACTTTAAAATGTCTTTCAAAACTGAATTGACTTCATCGACAATGGCAGCTGTGACTTTATCCAGATTGACCACCCGCATGGCCACCTCTGTTTTAATTTCATCCGGTAACTTGGCAATCACATCACTGGCAACGCTGGTCTGAAGATGGACCAGAATGATGGCAATGGTCTGCGGTTGTTCATCTTTAATCAGTTCATAGATATCATCAGGATTTAAGGATTTGAGGGCTTCGAGACCGCTGACTTTCGATTCCGCGTCAGCGGCAGTCTTTTTTGAGCGACCTTCGGTCGCAGAAGAGGAGCCCTTTTGGGATCGATAGTTCTTGGCGATGGCGGTAAATTCAGCTGCGACCTGCTCAACAACCTCGGGTGAAATGGTCCCGATTTGCGATAGATGGCTGCGGATGCGTTCTTTTTCGGTATCATTCAGCTGTCTGAACAGCAGTTCCGCGTGTGGACGCCCCAGTGCATGAATCAGAATGGCCGCTTTTACCGGGCCTGCTATGCTTTTTGAATCCATCGGTTTATGCACCTACTCGTGTGTGCCTTGTACGCCATCAACGTTTGATTCTTCTTTGAGCCAGTCTCGCATCACTCCCAGTGATGCTTCGCTGTCCTGCGTAATCAATTGTGATATCTGATCTTTAAAGGCCAGAAGCTTTGGATCGGCTTCATTTTCAAGCTCCCCGACGGTTTTGGGGAGCTGCTGCAAAATTCCAGCATCATCGGCAGCACTGCCCGTCAGCCATTTGATCAGGGGTTTAACGATGAATAAAAAGGTGAGACACAGAAACAAACTTAAAAATGCATATTTAAAATACGGTTTATACGGCTTGATGTGGTCCAGCCATCGAAGGATCGCTGAATCGGTCTCTGGTTGAACCATTTGTGACGACTCAAAGGGAATATTGACCACCTCCACTTGGTCGCCGCGCTGGGCATCGAAATTTACAGCCCGTTTGACAAGATTTTCGATTTGGGTCAATTCCGCGGGTGTGCGCGGCACATAGGATGTTTGTGTTTCCCCGTCTTCTGTCACCGTTGACTGATAGGTGCCATCCACCATCACGGCTACCGAAATACGGTCAATCCCTCCCACCGGCTCCAGGGTACGGCTGGTCAACTTGCCGATCTCGTAGTTAACGGTGCGATCCTGCTTTGCAAAAGTGGTATCCTCTTCTTCGGTGGTTTTATTGAGCGCCGCGCTGGTCTCAGGCAGATTGGATTGAATTCCGGGGATACCCTCGGGGATCGGATCGCTCTCCTTGGCTGTTTCATTGTAGGTCTGTTCGCTGCGCACCACCTGATTTTCGGGAAAAAATCGCTCCTCGGTCATTTCATGCTGTTTAAAATTCAAGGCACAGGACACCCGCACGATGGCTCGGTTGGCGCCCAGGGCCTTTTCCAGCATCGACAGGACCCGCGTCTCAAGCTTGCGTTCGACCTTAAGCTGGTGGTCCAGTTGATCCGAACTCAGCGCCGAGAGTCCGGCGGGATCGTTACGACCGGTTAACATTCTGCCGCTGTTGTCAACCACGGTAACATTTTCCGGCATCAAGCGGGATACGCTTGAAGACACCAGGTGCACAATACCCTGCACCTGTTGTTGTGACAGAAATTTACCGTGCTTCAATTTTAAGACGACCGATGCGGACGCGGATTCTTCATCTTTGATAAAAAGCGATTTTTCGGGCAAGACGATATGCACCCGAGAGCTTTCCACTTCCTCAAAACCGTTTATGGTGCGCACCAGCTCACCCTGGAGGGCTCTCTGATAATTCACATTTTGCGCAAATTCGGTCATACCGAGTTTGGTGTTGTCAAACAGCTCAAACCCTGTACTTCCGCCCTGGGGAAGCCCCTCGGACGCTAAATTCATGCGCGTTTCATAGATCAGTTCCTGGGGGATAAGGATGGTGCTGCCGTTGGCGGAAAGACGGTATGGAATTTTTTCATCTTTCAGGCGACCGATGATAACACCCGCATCGTTGGCATCCAGGTGACTGTACAAGGGATGAAACTCGGGTTTAGCGGCCCAGTTCATCAAAAAAACAAAACCGGCGACAGAGCCCACCGCAATGGTCAACAGGACGATACGCTTGGTAAGGCTGATGCTTTTGAAAAGATTTTGAAGCTGCGATAGTATTTGACGAAAAGGCATTGACGGTCTCCGGTTTTAGGCCTGCATGCGCATGATCGTTTCATACGCTGAAATGATTTTATTGCGGACCTGCATCAACAGCTGAAAGGCCACATCTGCTTTTTCCAGCGCGATCATGGTCTGGTGGATATCTTTTTGCTTGCCGGCGGCCAAATTCTGAACGGCATCATCGGCAGCCGCATGCAGTTGATTCACTTCGTTAAGAGAGCGTGCCAGCATGCTGCCAAATGACGCTGGATTCGGCTCTTGGGTGGGCCTGGAATCGGCCTGCGGGCCAATCAGAGATGGTAGTCCTTTTTGAAAGGTGACTTCATTCATCATTATTGTCCTATTTCCAGCGCTTTGAGCGCCATATCTTTAGCGGATTGAATGGCGGTTACACCGGCTTCATAACTGCGCGTAGCGGAGATCATATTCACCATTT
Organism: Desulfobacterales bacterium; assembly: GCA_050122475.1. Lineage (GTDB taxonomy): Bacteria > Desulfobacterota > Desulfobacteria > Desulfobacterales > JAHEIW01 > JAHEIW01. The sequence goes on from JASFIV010000194.1 coordinate 5,881, forward strand.
CTTCCATCAGGTTGATATTGGGCATTGACAGATAACCGTTGTCATCCGAATCTGGATGGGTGGGATCATATTTTTTAATGAACGGACGGGCATCCTCGACGATACCCACAACAGCGACTTCCTTTAGGTGCTCTTTTTGTCGGTTACGCAGCGTCTCGCGGAATGATTTCGCCGGTTCCTGGGCCGCAAAAACAGGATCCTTACGGCGGTAGGGCCAGCCGTCCTTCGTGCGCGTGGTGTTTACATTGGCCAGATTGGCCGATATCAGATTCATCCTCAGTCGTTGTGCCGATAGACCTGAAGAACTAATATTCATTGCATCAAAAAAATCCATGCTTATTGCCCTCCTTTAATGACATTCTTGAGCCCCTGGAATTTTCTGCGAATGAGCTGGGCAGCGGTCCGATACATGATGGTGTTCTCCGCTAATTTCCCCATGGTACGGTCCAGGTCCACTGTGTTGCCGTCGGCTCTTAAATTGAATGGCGGTGGCTCGCTGGCTTTTATTTTAACTTCATCGGATACCTGCCGCCACCCGGCAAGATGCTGCGGCTCGGTGCGGGCCAGCTGCAGTGTTTTTGAAAAATCGCTTTTTTTTTGGCGGACATCCTCCATAACCACCTCAAATGCCTTGTAATTCGGTGTGTCTATATTGGCAATATTGGATGTGATGACCCTGTGCCGTAAGGAAGCCCGGTTAAGGGATTTTTGCAGAATGCTAATGGCCCCCTCAAAAAGCGTTTGGGTTGGCATGGTTCACATTCTCCTGTTGTTATTGGTGCTTAAAAACGACCTATTTACATTTTGTGACAACGTTTTTGAACCCCGAAGCGCACGAAGGTCACAAAGAAATTAATGGTTATTTTTTAAATATCTTTCTTTGGCCCTTTGTGATCTTGGTGGTTTTCATCGAAAGCTTTATATAATCGAGCAAATTTCATACCAGGACAGCGGGCGTGTTTCCCGATTCCAGTTACGCAAATAAAACATATAATATTAACAACTTAATTGGATCATTGGAATCGGCTTGATCGTGTTCGGCGGCAAAAACTACCGTTGCGCGCTTTTTGTATGCCGATCGGACATTTTATCGGCCTAACCATTTTGAGCCGCTGTTTGGGCCGGAGTCGATTCCAATTCCTGTTTGTATTCCTTTAATTTATTTCGCAGTGTCCGAATACTGATGCCGAGCAATTCCGCCGCCCGGGTGCGGTTGTCGTCGACCTCCTGCAAGGTTTGGGTAATTAATTTTTTTTCCATCTCTTTAACCGTCATACCGGCCTGAATCGCAACCGCCGTCTGAGATGGGCCGTCGGGTTCAGCCCCATCCAAAAACAGGTGTTCCGGAAGCACTTCAGGTCCATTGCTGATGAGTACCGCTCGTTCGATGGTATTTTCCAGTTCCCGGATATTGCCTTTCCAGTGCTTTTTGGCCAGGCGGGCCAGTGCTGCGTCCGAAATTTTAAGCATCTTCCGCTGGTTTAGCTCGCAAAACTTCTCCAAGAAATGGGTCACCAGCAACGGGATATCCCCCTGGCGCTCTCTGAGTGGCGGTATGGTAAACGGAACCACATTGATGCGATAATAGAGGTCCTCGCGAAATTTATCCGCGTCGACAGCATTTTTTAAATTCTGATTACTGATAGCCACCACCCGTGCATTCATGGGCACCGGTCGACTGCCGCCAATCCGATCAATCTCTCTTTCCTGTAAAACGCGCAGCAATTTGGCCTGCAGTGGAGGTGTCATTTCACTGATCTCATCGAGAACAACGGTGCCCTGTCGGGCAAGTTCAAATTTGCCCATTTTACGGCCGACGGCCCCGGTAAAGGCCCCTTTTTCATGACCAAAAAGCTCGCTTTCTGCCAGGGTATCCGGTAAGGCCGCACAGTTAACAGCAACATAAGGCTCATCCGGGTAACCGCTGTGCTCATGAATGTAAGCAGCCAGAAGTTCTTTACCGGTCCCACTTTCTCCTTGTATCAGAATGGTCGAGCGGCTGGTTGCAACATTCTTTGCAAGATCTAAAATTTTCAATAATTTTTTATCTTTTGTAACTAATGTTTTAACCGTTGCTTTAGATTTGGTAGGGCCTTTGGATGTTCGCGTTTGACCATTGCCTTGCGCACATCCCAGAACTTTTTTGACCGTTGCCACCAGGGTTTCAAATGAGAATGGTTTCAACAAGTAATCCGCAGCTCCGGCCTGCATGGCTTCAACAGCATTGTGGATGGACCCAAAAGCGGTGATGACAATGACCTCAATCCCGGGCTTTAACTTTTTGAGGGCACCGATGAGTTCCATACCCGACATTTCTGGCATTTTCAGGTCCGTGATCACCAGACTGAAAGGATCTTTTTTTAACTTTACCAGGGCATCCGTACCACTGACGGCACTTTCGACCCTGAACCCGCTTCGCGTTAACGCATGCGAAAGCGCGCTGCGCATCTCGGATTCATCGTCGACAATCAATATGGGCGCAAGATCCATAACGCAAAACTCCGCTAGTCACTTGAATTTTTATTATTATGTTGTTGAGAATCCGACCACAACGGCAGGGTTACAACGCATTTTGTGCCGTCTGTGCCGCTGGTAATATCGATGCCGCCGCCATGCAGTTTCAGAATATTGTGAACGATGGTCAGCCCTAAGCCGGTGCCCTTTTTGCGGGTCGTGTAAAATGGATCGAAAATTTTAGGCATATCTGCCTGGGCAATGCCACAACCGTTATCGACCAGGTGTACTTCCGCCAGGCAGGTATCCGGATAGCTGCTGGACTTGTGACTTGATATATGCAATTGCCCGCCGCCGGACATGGCCTGAATGGCGTTCAGAATCAGGTTTAAAAAGACCTGCTTGAGCAATTCCAGGTCGCCCTTGATAAACAGGGTTTCCGCCGTCAACTCGGTCTGGACGTCAATTTCATCCTGTCCATCCAGCAAATGGCCCGCAAAGAAGAAAGAGTCCTTCAAGGCTTCGTGGACATCGAGCACCTGTTCATCCAGCTGTTGGTCCGGACGCGTGAAGAGCAGCAAATTGGAAACAATGTTGTTGATGCTTTTGACACCCGCCGATATATGTTCTGCGAGCGTCTTTTGCTCCTCAAATTCCTGTAAATCATCGATGAGCATGGTTGAAAAAAGCTCTA
>JASFIV010000195.1:0-9020 GCA_050122475.1 Desulfobacterales bacterium
AAAGCCCATGAAACCAGCACCGCTTACAGCTATGCGCGCTTCTCTGATCAGTTGCCACAACTGCCATCTACTTTGCAAAGCTGTACCTGCGGCCAAAGGCCTTTCTGTGTCTTGTCCGCGCTGCGGTTCACAGCTGCACTCCCGCAAACCCAACAGTATTGCGCGCACCTGGGCGCTGGTCATCGCCGCTTTTATTTTTTATATACCTGCCAACGTGCTGCCGATTACCACAGTGATATCCCTTGGTAAAGCTCAGTCAGATACCATCATGAGCGGTGTTATCTATTTTGTCAAATCCGGCAGTTGGCCCATTGCACTGGTCATTTTTGTGGCCAGTGTCTTTGTCCCGCTGCTGAAACTATTTCTGCTCACCTTTTTACTCATTTCGGTCCATCGCAAATCCCGCTGGCGGCCAAAAGACCGCACCCGGCTTTATCGCATCACTGAAGCTGTCGGCCGCTGGTCGATGGTCGATATCTATGTAGTCACCATTTTAGTCGCCCTGGTCAAACTGGGTTCTCTGGCAACCATCGAGGCCGGTCCCGGCGCTATTTTTTTTGCCGGTGTGGTCATCATCACCATGTTTGCCGCCATGAGCTTTGACCCCAGGCTGATCTGGGACGCACAGGAGCCAAATGATGAACGCCGAAAACAATCTTGAACCGGATCTTGCGGATCTACCGCAAGCAGAAGTTCAGAGCAAAAAACAGATTTCGATTGTGTGGCTGATTCCCATCGTCGCTGTTTTGATCGGCGGATGGCTTGCCTATAAAGGCCTATCGGAAAGGGGCACGATGATATCTATCACCTTTGAATCCGCGGAAGGATTGGAAGCCGGTAAAACCGTGGTCAAATACAAGGATGTCAAAATCGGCGAAGTGGAATCCATACGCTTCAATGCCGATTTGTCCCAGGTAATCGTTAGGGCCGAGCTGTTTAAAGAAGCGACGCCGTTCTTGACGGAAAACACCCGCTTCTGGGTGGTGCGGCCACGCGTAACCGCCAGCGGAGTCTCCGGCCTGGGAACGCTTTTTTCAGGCGCCTACATTGAAATGGACCCGGGAATGGAAGGAGAGCCGGCCAGACGATTTAAAGGACTGGAGATACCACCGATTGTGACCACCGGCGTACCCGGCCGGGAATTTTTGTTGCGGGCAAGCACACTCGGCTCACTATCTAATGGGGCTCCGGTGTATTACCGCCAAATTAAGGTCGGCCAGGTGATCGGATATGAACTGGCCAAAGATGGGCGCTCGCTGACCATCAAAATCTTTGTCAATGCACCGCATGACAAGCTGGTGCGCGCCAATACCCGCTTCTGGAATGCCAGCGGTTTGGACTTGAAGCTGGATGCCGGCGGCATCAAGCTCAATACCCAATCGATTGTGTCGATCATGATGGGCGGCATTGCCTTTGACACCCCCACCAGCCTTGAAGCCGGCGGACCGGCTGAAGAAGGTCAGGTGTTTAAGTTGTACGACACCCGCGAAAGCATATTCGAAAGGACCTTTACCGATAAAAGATATTATATTCTGCATTTTGAAGGTTCTATCCGCGGCCTGACCGTCGGCGCACCGGTTGAATTCAGAGGCATTAAATTCGGTCAGGTGGTCGATATCAAAGCCGTGTTTAATCAGGAAACCCTGACCCCGCAGATTACGGTCCTGATCGAAACCGAGCCTCAACGTTGGGAAGTATTGGGTGAGACAACAATGGATCCTAAAAAACAGATGGAAGCGCTGATCGCCAAAGGCTTCAGGGCCCAGCTGAAAACCGGCAGCTTGCTGACCGGCCAGCTATACGTGGATTGGGATTTTCACCCGGAGACGCCTCCGGCCCAGGTTAAATACGGCCAAAAGTTTCCGGAGTTGCCCACCATTCCCGCGCCCCTGCAGATCATCACCACCCGGATCAATGACCTTTTGAACAAAATCGAAACCGTGCCCATCGAAAAAATCGGCCAAGACCTGGGAGATACCCTTCAAAATGTGAAAAACCTAACCGGATCTGCCGAGCTGCAGCAAGCGATCCGGGACTTGGATGCAACCCTGAAAGAGACCCGTGAGCTCGCACAAAATCTAAACATGAACGTTGCCCCGGCCATTACGGAAACTCTCGATCAGGCCCAGCAGACACTAATATCGGTTGAGGGCACGCTGGGCAAAGATGCACCCCTGCAGCATGACTTGAGAAAGGCCCTTGAAGAGCTAGGGGATGCCGCACGCTCCCTGCGCGTTCTGCTGGATTATCTGGAACGCCATCCGGATGCTTTGATCTTCGGGAAAGGAAATGCACAATGATGCGCACAGGACTATTGTACAAAATCATATGGCTGATTTCGTTGCTCACCTTATTGCTCTCTGGGTGCCGCGGCAGTATACCCAAGACGGAATTCTACACTTTAAATTCGATCAGCAATGCCCAGATGGATGCCAAATCAATTTATGCCGGGCAACCGCTTTCCATTGGTGTCGGCCCGGTGACCATTCCTGAAATGCTGGACCGCCCCCAGATTGTTAGCCGCACGGGCCCCAATACGCTGCAAATTGATGAGTTTCATCGCTGGGCCGGTCGCCTGGAAAAGGACTTTGCCAGGGTCGTGGCCAAAAACATCTCGTTGATGCTAGCCACAGACCAGGTGGATGTCTATCCCTGGGATGCCAGCTTCAATCCGCGTTATCAAGTTATTTTGGATGTCCTGCGTTTCGAGGGTCGCTTTAATCAGAAGGACGTCTTTTTGGAGGTGTTTTGGAAGGTCATCGATCCGCAGAAAAAGATAACACTACTTGCTAAAAAGTCGGCTATTAAAGAGTCCCTCACAGCCACGAATTATGAAACCCTGATTGCCACAAAAAGCCGTATTGTTGCAGAATTAAGTAAAGAAATAACAAAAGAAATCAATAATTTATAAATAAAACTTAAATCTAAATGTTAAGTTTTAGAACCAGTTTTTCAGCTGCAGTGATCGGATCAATTTTGCGGTTTTGTAAATCTTGTAGCAGGGCTTGATAATCAGCTGATTCACGTTTACCGCAGAAAATTTTATCAGCCACCATATCCATTACAAGCTGTTGAAAGAGGCGAATTGTTTGTGCATCGATGTGTTTGCGAAACAATCCCTGTTCGAGTAAATGCTGACGATGTTGCCAGCAGGCATCAACTACCTTTGAAATACCTTCAGCTTTAATAGCTATTGTTTTGAGAACTGGTGCGACCCAGCTGCCTTCCAGCTTTTTTCCCATTTGGATCATAGCCTTCAGCCGGGTTACTTCTTCATCAGTTCCCGGCCGATCACCTTTGTTAACAACAAACAGATCTCCTATTTCCATCAGACCGGCCTTCAGGGCTTGAATGTCATCACCTGTGCCCGGCAAACTGACCACAATGGTGGTGTGCGCAAATTCAGCTATTTCGACTTCATCCTGACCGACACCGACGGTTTCGATCATCACAACATCATATCCCATGGCATCCAGCACCAGGATGACTTCGCGGGTTGTGGTGCTCAATCCCCCCAGATGCCCGCGCGTGGCCATCGATCGGATAAACACGCCCTTGTCTTCGGTATGCTGTCGCATTCGGAGCCGGTCTCCTAAAAATGCTCCACCTGTTAGTGCGCTTGAGGGGTCAACCGCTACCACAGCCACCTTTAAATTCCGCCGACGACATTCGGTGATCATGTGACTGGCCAGGGTTGATTTGCCTGAACCCGGGGGCCCGGTGATGCCCACAATAAATGCTTTTCCAGTGTGTGCGAATATGGCTTTCAGCCCCGCCATACCATTGGGATCACCTTCTTCAAGCTGCCGAATCAATCTGGCACCGGCCAGTTGATCCCCGCCCAAAATTTTTTTGATATCTGTTTGCATAGTTCAATGATTGGCGAAATATGTTTATTCAACGAAATAGAGCCAATTTGTAAAGCGATCGTCATTGCCCGCAATGATCGCGTTGAGGAGCTCAGCGATTTTGTGCGTCACCGGCCCGGGTGCATCCGGCAGTTTGCGATCGTTGATCTGCTTAACCGGCAGGACTTTGAAGGGCGTGCTGGATAAAAAGATCTCGTCAGCTTCAGCGAGCAGATCAGGTTTTAGCTGTTTTTCAATGCACTCAATACCGGCCTCCTTGGCCGATTCGAGAATCGACAGGCGGGTGATACTTTTAAGTACCATTCCCGTGGATGGTGTCAGCAAGCATTCGTTTTTTACGAAAAATGCTGATTCGGTGCCCCCTTCAGCGATATATCCCTGTGTATCCAGCATGATAGAATGTTTAAAGCCTTTTTTCTGGGCTTCTAAACGGGCGACCATACCGTTTAGATAATTGGCAGCTGCTTTGGCTTCAATCGGAACGGTCCTGGGATCCAGCTTGCACCACTTGCTCACATAGGCGGTTGTTCCCTCGGTAAACGGATCACCTTTAGCCCCCAGATCCTTTTCCGGATGCAGCGCAAATACCGAAACGCTCAATTGTCTCTCGGGCGGAATAATCTCAAATGAAATTTCCGGATAAAAGCAGATCACTTTGATAAATCCCTGATTGAGTTCGTTGCGTTTGACGGTGCCGGCAACCGCATCACATAGCTGTTCTTTTGAAAACGGCAGCACCATGTCCAGCAGTTCAGCCGACCGAAACAAACGATCGATATGGGCTTCGAGTCGAAAAACAGCCGGGCCGCGTGCAGTGCTATAAAAGCTGATGACCTCAAAAATGGCCGAACCCCGGCCGAAGCTGTGGCTCATAATGTGAACGGTGGCATTTTCCCAGGCGATAAAATCGCCGTTTATCCAAACCATCCGATCTTCGTACATTTGTTTACCTCTCTATTTTAAGATGGCGTCAAACCTTCCAGGCCCACGGTCTGAGTCCAAACCGCAACCATTTGAAACGGTCTTTGGTTTCCCTGGAAATATTGTTGCCCAAACGGCACATTAAAACATTTTCCGGCTTCAAACAGACATTGGGCTCATTCGTCTCAAACACCTGAAACCCGTGTTGTTCAAACAGGTGCACCAGCATTGCCCGGTACTCCTGAGCTGTCTTTTGGGTCCCCTCCAGATCCCACGTCCAGGAATAGCCCACCATGTAAAAGATCTTATCTTCAATTTGGGGATAGTCAACAACCATCTTGAGGATACGCGATGCAATCTCAGCCTGTCGCCAGCTCAAAGCAATCTCTATGGCCTTAACTTCCATCATGACGCCTGCCCCCAGTTCCACCCAGCGTTCGCCGGGTTCAGGATTTGCCAGGACGCCAAATCCAATGATGGTTTGCGGAGGGGAAAGTGCCAGCACAACGTTTGTTTCGGGGCGCTGTGCATTATCTTCCAGGCTTTCCCTCCGGGTGTAGAGAGATTTGTAATCACTGCGCGCACTAAATTCGGAATCAAAATCATATTGCCGGATTTCATCCGCGCTGCAAAAAGAGCGGAGATGCACATGGCCTCTGGCGGTTGAGATGCTGTCTTCTTTTGGCGATGAAGAGGACATAAAACCCAATATCAGTGGCTTCGCCTGACAGTCAAGGGAATTTCATAACGCCATCAGCGAATGAATGGCGATGCGGATAGGTTTACAGCGTTGCAATAAAAAATGGCAAGTTGGACACCCAAGGGTGCTTGCCTGCCATTTTTCATTAATTTTTATGCAAATTCAGGTAAAATTATTCCTGTGGCTTCCCCATCACTTCGGCAAACATATCCATATCCCAGAGTCTGGCGTCGGCAACGTTCTGGCGGAATTTAACAAAGTCAACCACATCCTGGCCGGTGATTTTCTTGGTGTTAAAAGCACCAAAGCCCAGGAAAGCCTCGCCGCTCATGTTGGCAGCCAGCCAATGACGATTTGCGTTTTTGGCAATATCCCAGAAGTATTTCTTCTTCTGGCGAATCCCGTCGATCGATTTGATCAAGCAACCGGGAAAAAGATTGGCGAAGGTCCAGACAATTCTGTCGACTTCTTTGTCCAGAAGCTCGAAGTCCGCATTGGGTTGATGTTTTTTTACCAGTGCGCGGGCCTCTTTGGCAGCCTCACCGGTTTTATATTCACCGTAAACAATCTCACCGTCTTCGACATACTTATCGGTGACGATCATCGGGTTACGCACCCATTTACCATCAATTTTCAGAACCGGCACGACCTTGCTGATTAAATTTTTAGCCTTCATTTTGTAAGCAGACCACATCTCACAGGAAATGCAGTTCCACATGGCATCTTCATTGCTAAGCATCCAGGGCAAAAAGTCTGACGACCCCCCATCCGGAGCCGAGCCGTGTCTCGGGCCCGCCTGGCCGAAAATAGCCAGGTCCGAAGCAATAGTCAGATCGCATGCCATACCGATTTCCTGACCGCCAGCGACCCGCATGCCGTTGACCCGGCAAATGACCGGCTTTTTGCATGCCAGAATCGAATCCACCATGTGGTTGAACAGTTCCATGTACTGACCGTATTCATCCGGCCGCCGGCTGTAATATTCACTGTACTCTTTGGTATTGCCGCCGGTACAAAATGCGTACGGACCGGTAGCGGTGAAGACAACAGCTACCACACTGCGATCGAGGGACGAATTTTCAAATCCGGCGATCACGCCTTTGACCATTTCAGTGGTATAGGAGTTGTATTGTCGCGGGTTGTTCAGACGAATCCAGGCGACATAAAGGCCTTCCTGTACGTTTCCCTTTGGATCGGTCAATGGTCTTTTCTCATAAACCACACAGGGGGCATCTTCATCTTTACCCCAGTGCACATTGGTGTGCAGCATGTGGTCTTTTAATTCGTTGTCACGGGGCATCCAGTCTAAAGCCATAATAGCTACCTCCTCAATTTATTAATCAAGCATGTAATTTGCATTTAGAAACCTATTTTATCCGCTAAAAATCAGGCGTCAGCACGATGCGTCTATCGGGCGGTTCTTTGTGTGCCTCCTCAAAGGATTCCACAATGGTGCTCATGGGACGGGTCTGAACGAACGCATCGATATTGACTTTACCCGAGATGACCATGTTCAAAACGATCGGATAGTATTCGGGCAAACAACCCCAGGTCCCAATAATCTCAGCGTCAAAGGCCATCAGCCGACTGATCATGTATTCCACCTTGCCAAGCCCGTATCCGATAATAATCATTTTGCCGATAAAGCTCAGAAGACTCAGGCCGATTTCCTGACCGGCTTTTGCGCCGGTAACTTCGAAAATTTTCCAACCAAAACCCGGCAGCTCATTTTCCTTGCAGATCTTTTTAAATTCACCGGAGACTGCCCGGGCATCTTTATCGCTTGAGTTGATGACAAAATCGGCACCGTAGTTGAGGGCCCGATCCAGCTTTTTTTGGGTGATATCAATGCCCACAACGGGATTGGCTCCCAGACCTTTGGCAATTTGACCCATGTACTGACCGACCCCACCGCCGATACCGATAACAACGACCCGGTCTCCCGGCTGGAAGTCAGCTCTTTTGGCGGCCTGATATGGAGTTGTGGCAGCATCCGCCACAACTGCAAGATGAGCCAGAGGGATGTCTCCCCTGTTTTTAATTTCGCATAGATCGATACTTGGCACCGGGATATGACTTGCAAATCCGCCGTATATCCCCAGGCTATTTCCCGGCATTTTTTGGTTGAGACAGCGATTGCCCCGGCCGGTTTTACAGAGTATGCATTGACGGCAAGGCATAACAGCAGGAATGATGACTTCCTTGCCAACCCACTGCTCATCTCCGGCAACCACCGTACCGGAAATTTCATGCCCCAGTGTCAACGGGGGCTTTGACACCGTTGGTACGCCATCATAAAAATACCCCAGGTCCGTATGACAGACGCCACAGCCGGCAACCTCAACCAGCACTTCACCGGGCTTGAGTTCTGGAACCGCAATTTCTTTTTTCTCGATTCGGCCTGCAGTCACCTCCTTTGTTTCTCTGTTGTATGATGTGGGTTGGACCATTTGCCAGCTTTGTATTTTAGCGGGTAAACCTGCCATGATAACCTCACTTATGTCTTTGAATTATTATAGAATTGATATTGCCAAATGAATATCATGCGACCTTGAAACCATTTTATGCGGGCAATTTCAGCTTATTTTAAAAATTTTACTTGATTTTAGCGGCTAAATTTGAAACTAAATTTTAGCTACAATGTAACTACGCTGAAGTCAAGAATTTTATTGACTCCATAATTACGCAACTCTAATGTAACCTTGACGTTTTGTCGCAGTGACTGTTAGCCAATAGTTTCGATCATTTAAAATGGCTGCGCCTAATTGAATGGAAAAAATCTAAATATTTAGGGGGATTTTATGCTACTGGAAGGTAAAAATGCGATAGTGACCGGAGGCTCCCAGGGGATTGGTGCCGCTGCCTCGCTCGAACTGGCCAGCGAGGGAGCAAACGTTTGTCTGACCTACCGCAAACACGAAGCCGAAGCCATCAAATATGCAGAAGAAATTCAAGCAATGGGTCGCAAGGCCTTGGCGGTCCAATGTGATATCGCTTCATTTGCCGACGCTGAAAAAGTGGTGAAAACTGCTGTTGAGGCATTCGGCAGTTTGCACATTCTGGTCAATAACGCTGGCATGAACTGGGACGGTGTATCCTGGAAAATGTCCGAAGAACAATGGGATCGGGTAATAGAAGTTAACCTGAAAGGTTATTTTAACTTCACCCGTCAGGTGGCTCCGCTTTTAAAGGAGCAGAAATACGGCCGCATCATTAACGTGACTTCCATTAACGGGCTGCGCGGAAAATTCGGCCAGACCAATTATTCGGCATCCAAAGCCGGTATCATTGGATTCACCAAGGCGCTGGCAAAGGAGCTGGGCGCCTTTGGCGTCACAGTTAACGCCGTAGCCCCGGGCCTGATCGAAACTGCGATGCTCAAGGAATCAGAAGCCAGAGACAAAATTATCGATATGGCCATGGCCGAAAGCGCCCTGAAACAGGTCGGACAACCTGAAGATCTGGCCTACCTGGTGAGTTTTCTGGCTTCTGACCGCGCCAAGCATATTACCGGGGAAGTAATTAAAGTT